>DATHDZ010000107.1:0-10132 GCA_035318785.1 Micropepsaceae bacterium | reverse complement strand
TGGATTTTCGTGCCCACGAAGTAGAGATTATCGAAGACCTTAGCGGGATCGGTGAACCAGGTTGCGCGATCCGGCGCAGGGCCGGGCGCCACGTCGCGGCCGGGTCCCGTCTGCGGCGCGATGCAGACACGCGCCAAGGTTCCGGTGAAATCGAATTCCGCCGCCGCCTTCGCCGCGGCCAGATGGGCGTCGATGTTTTTTGCGGCAGGTTCGGCGTCGGCGTTTGCCACACTTAATGCGGCCGCAATCGTAAGCGCCGTGGCGATGCGGATCCTCATGCTATCTCCTCGCAATTGGGTGTTCGATCGGTTTCAGAAATCAGGCTTGTCTGCCTGCGGCACCGCGGCGCGTTTTCCGGATTGATAATCGACCGGATTTTCGGCGCAGACCTGTTCCTGCCACGCGCCCCTGCCGCGCCGGTATGTGACGTTGGCCGACCAGGGCGTGGTGAACACCTTCGGATCCTCGACCGTGACTTGGACCTGTAGCCCTTTGAGATTCGTATCAGGATTGATGAGCATTGCTCCGGGCACGCCTCCCACCCGGCCTTCGCGCTTCTCATAGACGTCCTGCGCTTCTTTCGCCGCCGCGCCGTCGATCAGGCGGTAGCGCTCGACGACATGCAAAGCCTCGCTATGTGGTGTGCCGTAGCGGTCTATCACGGTGTAGGGGTGGCCCGTCGCTATGCCCACCGTGTCTATCACCAGAGTGTCGCCCTCGTAGTGGCCAACGGAATCGCCCATCGCCGACGGCGTGACGCGCGTGGGATGAGAGCCGTTCATGCGGACATGGCGAACCTGGTCGTCCTGATTATAGATGATGGTGAGCGCGTCCTTCTTTTCGAGTATCTGCATTCCCAATTGCATCGCGAAATTGAAGGGCGGGGCATAGGGTGCACAATGATTGGACGGATCGGGATAAGCCTCGCCGCTGATCGAAATCTCGCCCTTCTTCTTGACGATTTCCGCGACCTCGGGCTTCAGGATGGGATTTTTATAATCGCCGACGAGTTGACCCGCATCGCCCGTGCCGTCCGCCAGGCGCTTCAGATTCACCAGGGGAACCGGACCGGAAGCCATTGGCTCGAAATTGAAGGCGTTGCGTGCCCAAGGCCCTGCGAATTCCGGTAGGGGTGAGGCGTTCTCCGCGCCTGATGCCGGCCAAGCGACAATCGCTACGGACACGAAACCGGTAATCACAAGGACGGCGGATATTTCCGGGTTGGCGCGCATGATGTTCCTTTTTCATATGCCGTGTGATTGGCTGATCCTATCACAAGCCAACCCTTCTGCAGGCGCGCTTTTGGGCGCGAAATAGTGGTTCGCCGCCGTCCGCTCCCCTCTCGGCCACTTGCAAGCGCCCCTGCGCCTGTTTATCCAACAAAGTCGAAAACCGGAGGACCCCCCATGCGCGCGCAGCTTCTCGCTTTCACGTTTCTCGCGACGGCAATTGCTCCCCTTGCGTTTGCCCAGCCGGCTGCGCCCCCGCCGATGAAGGCCTTCGCTTCGTCGAGCGAGGTCGTGGGTCTGATCGCCAAGGCGAAGGCCGATCGCAAAGGCGACGCCCCGCTGACGGCCGAGCCGATCCTGTCGCTCGCCCCTTATCGCGCGCAGCTTGAATACCGCACCGCGGTTTCGCCCGCGGCGGTGCATGAGAAAGACGCCGAGATGATGTACGTCATCGAAGGCTCGGGAACGATCGTGACCGGCGGCAAGCTGGTAGATGAGAAGCGGAACAATGCGGCGAACCTCGGGGGTTCGTCGATCGCAGGCGGCTCACCTCAGGCGATCACCAAAGGCGATTTCCTCATCGTGCCTGAAAACACCCCGCATCAGATCACGCCCTCGGGTGGCGCCCCGATCGTGCTGATGACGCTGCATGTGCCGCGTCCGGTCGCCTGGCCCTGATAAACGCATCGTGCGATGAGCGGCGAGGCCATCGGCAGGCGAAGTGTCCTTAAAGGGATAGGCCTGACGGCTTTGACCGCAGCTGGCATGGCGCAAGCGCAAACTGCGCGCGCACAATTGGCCGTGCCCAATTCGGTCGGTATCGAACCGCCGAAATTGAAGGCGCCAGCCAATGCTTGCGACTGTCACCATCACATCTACGATGCCGCGCGCTTTACCCCTAAAACGTCCGGCGGGCTTTTCCAACCCAATGGGCGCGTCGAGGAATACCGCCTGCTTCAGCGGCGGATAGGCACCACCAGAAATGTGATCGTCACGCCGGCGCCCTATATCGGCGACAACCGTGTCACGTTGGATGCGATCGCAAGATTGGGTGCGAATGCACGCGGCGTCGCGCTTCTGCGGCCCGACGTCACCGATGCGGAATTGGAGGTCCTCACGGATGGTGGAATTCGCGGCCTACGTTTCAGCCAGGTCCCACCCACGGCGACCACAACATTCGACATGATCGAACCCTTAGCGAAACGAGTCGCCGCGTTCGGCTGGCATGTTCAGATTTATTTGGAGGCTGATCGGATCGCGGCTGCAGAGGATTTGTGGAATCGCTTCCCGACGACTCTCGTGTTCGATCATTTGGGGCATCTGCCGCAACCGGCCGGTGTGAACCATCCCGCCTTTGCCGTGCTTCGCCGCTTGCTCGACAAAGGCCGCACCTGGGTCAAGATTTCCGGAGCCTATATCGACACGAAGGTCGGGCCGCCGACCTACGCCGATGCCACGAACGTCGCGCAAGCCTATGTCAAGGCCGCGCCGGAGCGGATGGTTTGGGGAAGCGACTGGCCGCACCCGAATCTCGCTTTTGACAACAAACCGAACGACGCGGTCCTGTTTGATTTGCTTTCCCAATGGGCGCCGGACGAGGCGACGCGCCATCGCATTCTGGTTGAGAACCCAGAAAGTCTGTACGGCTTCACCAAATCAAATTGACGCGGGCATAGCTGCCGACCGGGGTCCAGCGCTACGCAACTCTCAGCCCCCGATAGCGTTACCTCAACGGCACCGTTTGAGGCTGACTGCCCGTTCATGCCCCATTCAAGCGGATTGGCCGACTGTCCAACTGTTCGAGATCAACAACGGGTCAAAGGCCAAAACTGCCGAAACGGCCTGGAAGGAAGAAAAATGTTGAATCTGGTGAAGACGACGTTGCTGAGCGGCGCCCTTATCGCGCTGACAGCCCATTCCGCGACGGCTCAGATCGGACGGCTCCCGCAATGCGAAAGAAATGGCGGGCACACGGTTGAAGGCAGATGCGAGATGCCGGGCCAGCAGCAAGCTGCTCCGCCGGCCGCGCCGGCGCCGGAACAGCGCGACCGCCCACAGGAGAGGACTCAAGGCGCCCAAGAGGGGGGCCGCGGCGCGCAGCAAGGTGCGGCCCAGCAACGTGCCGTCGAGCCGAACAATGTTCCACAAGAAAATGGCCGCGGCGTCCGCGGGCAAGGCAATGTCCAGCAAGGAAGTGTTCAGCCAGGCGATGGGCAGCGTGGGGGACGCGGCGGCGCGCAACAAGGTGGCGCGCAGCAGGGCAGCGTTCAGCAAGCGCCGGTTCAGCCGCAGGATGCCGGACGAGGCAATCGGCAGGGCGGTCCCCAAAATGGGGTTCAGCAGGGCAACAATCGCAACAACGGCCAGTACGGGAACAACAACGGCCAGTACGGGAACAACGGCCAGTACGGGAACAACAACGGCCAGTATGGGTACGGGAACAACAACAGCCAGTACGGCAACAACTACGCGCCCTATGGGAGGAATTCCGGCCGCAGCTTCGACCAGAACGACTTCAACCGGCGCTACTATGGCCGTTACGGTAACGACCCGAACAATTTCCAGCGCAATCGCCAAAGCTATCGCGTCGCGCAACATTGGCGTGAGCGCTACCCGCACGACTATGTCTATGCCGATGATTCCTTCTATCGCGATTGCCGGTCGAACAATGAGGTTGGCGGCGCGGTTGTCGGCGCGATTTTGGGTGGCATTTTAGGCAACGCGGTATCGAACGGCCAGGGCGGTGCCACGCTCGCCGGACTCATTCTTGGCGGCGTGGGCGGTGCCAGCCTTGCGGGGAATCTGGACTGCGAAGATCGCAGCTATGTTTATCCCACTTATTATGAAGGCTTTGAACGCGGTCGCAGCAAGGCCAGCTATCAGTGGCGCAACGCCAGAACCGGGCATTACGGAACGTTGCTCGTGGGTGACTATTACAACGACCGGGATAATTATCGCTGTGCGACCTACACCCAAACGATCTATGTGCGCGGCACGCCCCAGATTGCGAAGGGTCATGCATGCCGGCAACAGGATGGCACATGGGCTCTTGTCGATTAGTCGCCGCGCGCGTGACGACTTTCAGCGGTTGACGCGGCTCCCGGCTTTGGCGGATTTCAAAAACCGCCGCCAAAGCCGAAGCCGCCAATGTCGCACCGGCTGGAAAATTCATTGGGCCCGGCTCGCAATACTAGCGGTGCAGGCAAGGGCGGCGCCGGCGCTGCTGCGGTAAGTTTTAGCAAGCTGTAGGTTTTCCCTCGACGGGTTATCGCTTGTCGGACTTGCGTCTCGTTCTGTGAAATCTCCAGAATCAGCTTGTGCCGCATGGCTGCGCTGAAATCCTTGTAGTTATGAACCGCCACGACAAAGGAACCGCGCCCGCCGGCTACGCAAGCGGCGTAATATTTGTCGAGGGCGGGAAAATAGCCATTGGCATTGTCGTCCATCACCGGCAGGCCGTTCACCACGATGCCCTGCGCAATGACTTTGTCGTGGGCTTGGGTCATCACTGCGCCGTCATTGTTTGGACCGTCACCGGAGACATCGATCACCTTTCGCGTCGCCACGATGTCTTGTTCGCTCGACTCGATGAGGAGCGAACCGAGTTCGAGAGCGCCGCTGATCGATGTGCGCCGGCCGGGCGTGCGCGGTGTGTCGCGAATGGTCTCGGCCAAGGCCACGGCGCTGGCCCGATCATGGATGATGTGCCACTCCATCGTGACCCGGTTGTCCTGCGGGCTTGAAAAATCGAAAGCTGCAACGGCAATTCGTCCCAAAGACCCGCTTTGGATGGCTTTGATGACGTCGGGGTCAAGAAACGCTTCGGCCGTTCCTTCGCGCTCGAGGCGAAGCTCGTCATCGTCGATGCTGCGCGAGACATCCGTGGCCAAGACGAGCTTCAGATCGACCTGTTCTGCGGCTGGCGCCGGCGAGGTCCCGGCGAGAAGAACGAAAAGCGAGCCGCAGAGCGGGAGGGAAAGCATCGGATCGCACGGCGCTTTCGAGATGTTCGATCGTCTCGTCATCAATGATCTCCCCGGCGGATTCGGCTAAGGATACTCGCCGATTGATGCGTCCACGCATGACACTGTGTTCATGATCCCGTCACGAAATACCGGACCTCGTAACGCTGAGCAATTCGTCCGCTGCGTCAAAGTCGATGCGCGACCGTTTCCCTTCTTGTTTGTCCTTTTGCTTTCGCTCTGGAACAGCTCGGCGCTCGCTGCCGATCCCAACCAAACGGAAGGCTGGTCTCTGCACGGGCAGATCACGCATCTTTGGCAATACCATCCGGCCTTTCGCTCTCCCTTTCGTGGCGTCAACAGTCTTGATCCCGGCAGCCGGGGCAACGAAACCTTCGACGCGACTCTCTATGCAGGCGCGCGCCTGTGGACCGGTTCTGAATTCTGGATCAATCCCGAAATCGATCAGGGATTCGGCCTCAGCAACACGATGGGTGTCGCGGGCTTCCCCAGCGGCGAAGCCTACAAGGTGGGCAAGTCGGCACCTTATTTTCGACTGCAGCGCCTGTTTTTCCGCCAGATCTTCTCCCTCGGCGGCAGTGTTGAACAGGTTGAACCCGATGCCAATCAGCTTGGAGGATCGCGGACGGCAGACAATTTGGTGGTCACCGCAGGCAAAATCTCGGTAACGGATATTTTCGACACCAATGCGGATGCCCACGACCCAAGGCGAGATTTTCTCAATTGGGCAGTGATCGATTCCGGCGCCTTCGATTACGCGGCGGATGCATGGGGTTATAGCTACGGCATCGTTATGGAATGGACGCAGAATTGGTGGACGCTCCGCACCGGGCTTTTCGACTTGTCGCGCGTGCCCAATACCACCGCACTCGAAACCGATTTCAGCCAGTTTGAATTTGTGGGCGAAGCCGAGGCCCGCCATACATTCTTTGGCCACACAGGCAAGATCAAGCTGCTCGGTTACGTCAATCGTGGACGCATGGGCTCCTATTCCGACGCCGTCGTCATCGCCAAAGCGACGGGTACGATACCCGATGTGGCTTCGGTGCGGGCATATAGCTCGCGGCCCGGCGCCGCGATCAATCTCGAGCAGCGGATCATGGACGATCTCGGTTTCTTCGCGCGTGCGAGCATCAATGACGGCAGCAAAGAGGCGTATGAATTCACCGAAATAAATCGCTCGCTGTCGGCCGGACTGTCGCTGAAAGGAAACCTATGGGAGAGGCCTCAAGACGCTCTAGGTCTTGCCGTCGTGACGAATGAATTATCGAAGTCCGCGCGCAGCTATTTCGCGGCAGGCGGGCGCGGAATCCTGATTGGTGACGGAAGCCTGCTCCACTACGGTTCTGAGAACATCATCGAAACCTACTACAGTGCGTATATTGCAGCGGGATTTATATTGGCCGCAGATTATCAGTTCATCGCCAATCCCGCTTACAATGGCGACCGCGGTCCAGTCTCGGTCTTTGGTATGCGCGTGCACCTCGAATATTAAGGGCGGAACCCACCTGTCTCGCGGCCCGGAAAATCGCTATTGTGGTGCCGGATCGGCGGGCGTCTCTCACCGCATCGACCAACAGGGAGGTTCACAGCACCATGGAAAAATTCATCGATCGTCTCATTCGAGACTTCGAGAGCGGCAGACTAGGTCGCCGCGAATTCTGTCAAATGCTTGGTATCGCCACCGCCATCTATGCCGCAGGCGGCCCGGAAGCGAACGCAGCGCCCGCCGGTCGCGGGTTCAAGGGGCTGGGCGTCAATCACGTGTCCTATCTGTGTCCGGATTACACCAAGGCGCGCGACTTCTACTCGTCGACCTTCGGCATGCAGGTGGTGAACGACAAGGGCAAGGGCCGGGCGAATCTCGCTTTCGGTCCGGCGCCGGACAAGGGCGGCAATTTCCTTGTCGTGCACAATCCCGGTGCCAATCCTCCCAAGACGTCCGAGGCTGTGATCGATCATGTCTGCTATACGATTTCCAATTGGGACGAGGGCAAGGTTCGCGCTGCGCTGAAGGCCAAGGGCTTCAACGCTCCTACCGGGCGCGACGGCAGCCTGCATGTCTATGATCCGTTCGATTACGACGTCCAGATCGGCAATGCGGTTCAAGAAAACGCGTTCCGTCGCGGCGCATAAGGAGAAATAAAATGGAAAGCTTCTACGCAACCAAGCTCGACGAGTTCGCCAAAGGCAAGATCAGCCGCCGCGCACTTCTCGAAACGCTCACCGTCGCGGCCACGACGACCGCTGCAACGACCACGGCCGGCGCCGCCGGTGCGCCAGATCCGGCGCTCAAGGTCGCGCTGATCAATCACATTTCCTACAATTGCCCGGACTTCAGGAAGGCTGCGGACTGGTACTCCAAAGTCTTCAATCTCGAACAGGTCGGCGCGACCAAGATCGACGTGGCGCTGCCGTTTGGGAAAAAAGGCGAAAAACCCTTCGGCGTCACCGCGAACGATGTGCCGCTGACCAGCCTTATCATCCGCTCGCGCGACCTCAACGCTCCGCCCCAAGGCGGCGCGGCGCCCCGGCGCAAGAGCCAGGCATTGGTCGAACACATGGGCTACACGGTCGCCGATTTCGACCGTGAGCGCGCAAAGGTCGAGTTGAAGTCGCTCGGCGTCGAGAACGTCCGCGATGGCGGTCTCTACAGCCTGCACATGACCGATCCGTTTGGCTACGACGTGCAGATCAGCGGTGTCGCCAACAACGCGTTGAGCGACGGCGCTTAACGCTAGAGTTGTATTCCAACGATGAAAAGGCCTCGCGGACTTGCATCCGCGGGGCTTTTTCTTTCTGCACCAACGCCCGCGGAGTCTCGCACCTCGTAGGATTACGAGGAAGCGGTCTCGATTGAAGGCATTTTGTCGAGCAAAAGGGGCTGAACGCCGCTTAAAATCAAACCTTACGCGATTGCTTAACTAAGCGCGCCTATGTTTTGCGCCTCATACGCGAAAATCGAGGCGTTTCGTGGCGCTGACCAAAAGAACAAGTTCTCAACCGTTGCGCCTGCTCGTAAAGAACTTTCACAGACATCGTTGGGTAAAGCGCACGCTCATGACCGCGGCGGCGCTCGGCCTGTGCTGCGTCGATCATCCTGCATCGGCGGCGGATTCGATCGATCCCTTCGCGTTGTCGCCGGAGCAATTGTTTGGGGCGACGGTGGAGTCGGCCACCCGCATGCCCGAGAAATTGAACGATGCGCCGGCGGCCATCTATGTCATCACCCGGGAAGACATACGCCGCTCCGGCGCGACCCGTGTTCCGGAAATGCTACGTCTGGCGCCGAACCTTCAAGTGGCGCGGGATAGTGCCCTTGGTTACGCCATCACCGCGCGCGGCTTCAACGGCTCCCCCGGCAACAAGCTGCTGGTGCTGATCGACGGGCGCAGTGTCTATACGCCGCTCTATTCCGGTGTGTTCTGGGATTCGGTGAACGTTTTGCCGGACGATATCGAACGTATCGAAGTCATCAGCGGGCCGGGCGCGACGCTATGGGGCTCCAACGCCGTCAACGGCGTGATCAATATCCTCACGCGCAATTCCCGCGACACAAAGGGCGGAGTGCTGAGTGTTACCGGGGGCAATCTGGATAACAGCGTTGCCGCGCGATATGGCGGCAGTCTCAGCGATAAGGTTACCTATCGTCTCTACGCCATGGCTTCGCACCTCGGCAACACCGTGACCGCCGCCGGTAAAGATGCCAATGATTCTTGGAACAATCCTCAGGGAGGTTTCCGCGTCGATTGGAGTGGGTCGAGCGATGCCCTCACGTTTCAGGGTGACGCCTTCGGCGGAACGGCATCCAGCGACGTGAGGGTGACGGGACGCAACCTGCTGGCGCGCTGGAACCACAGCTTCGAAGGTGATTCCACCCTGCAAGTGCAGACCTATTATGACCACACAAGCCGCATGACTCCCACCGGTCTCGGCGATGTCGTCGAAGCGTATGATCTGGACCTGTTACACAGTTTCTCTCTGGGTGATCGGCACAGCATCAATTGGGGCGGCGGTTACCGCGTTACGAGGGACCATTTTTTCAATACTCCCACCGGAGCATTCATTTCTCCGACGGGCAGGACGCTCAACCTTGGAAATCTATTCGTCCAGGACAGCTATTCGGTCACAGACACTCTCAAGCTGATCGGCGGAATCAAATTCGAGACAAATTCCTATACCGACATGGCTGTCATGCCGAGCGTACGCTCGACGTGGAAAGTCACCGACACCGACATGCTGTGGGCGGCGGTATCGCGCGCTGCTCGCACGCCTGCGCGCTTTGATCGGGACGTCTTCCAGAAATCCGGCTCGATCACGACCATCGCCGGGGGACCCAATTTCCAGGACGAGATCCTTACGGCCTATGAACTCGGCTATCGGACAGAATCCATCGCTCGGGCGTCACTCTCCGTCTCCGCCTATTACAATGTGTATGATGATCTGCGCACCATCGAGCTTGCCCCGACCGGGATCATTCCCATCGCCACCGCCGGCCGCAGCGGATTCCTGCCCGGTACCTTTAAAAACGGGATGGAGGGCAACGTCTATGGCGTGGAGATTTGGGGAATTTATAGCGTAACCGACTGGTGGCGCCTGACCGCCGGTTTCAATGCGCTGCACGAGGATCTCCGCATCAAACCTGGGAGCCTCGATATCATGGGTCTGGCGGGCGCCGGCAACGATCCGAGCCAACAAGTTTCACTTCGCTCATCGATGAATCTTGACCACAATATCGAATGGGATTTTGGGCTGCGTGGCGTGAGCGAACTGCCCAACCCCAAGGTGCCCGGCTATTTCGAGCTGGATACGCGCCTGGGCTGGAATATATCTCCAAGCTTCGAATTGTCGGTTGCCGGGTTCAATCTTCTAGACGAACATCATCCCGAATTCGGCGCGGCGCCCGGACGGGGCGAATTG
>DATHDZ010000106.1:0-2208 GCA_035318785.1 Micropepsaceae bacterium | reverse complement strand
TCGCAAGAAGCGAAGCTTGGCGTCGCGGCTTGTAAAGAACGACAACATGTAGCTGCGAAAATCCATTTGCGTTGCCAGAAAGAAAATGAGCGTCACGAAGAACAGGGTGATCTGGACCACCGCCGGGGTGACGACCGAAATCACCGGCGTGACCAAGGCCAATTGCGACTGCTCGACGGCGACGGCCTTCCCCGCTGACGGCATCAACACCTCTTGCAGCTCATGCAGCGCGGCCAATGGACGATCGAGCACGTAAAGCTTTTGCTTAATTGCGACGCCGATCTCCGGGGCCTTGGCGATCCATTCACTGACCGGATTGGCAAGCAACGTGACCGCGGTCCCGGCGGCGGCGACCAGGACAAGGCCGAGAGCAATGGCCGTGGCCCAGGGCGAGATGCGATGGCGCGCACCGGCCTTCACGATCGGCGCCAGCGTCGTGCCGATGAGAACCGCCGCCACCACCGGCAACAGGACCGGACGGCAAAAATAAAGAAAGGCTCCTAACAGCAAAATAAAAATGCCGACGGTCGCCATCTGCGCCGCCGGCGTCCATATATCCTCGATAGATCCGAGCGGTTCCCGATCTTTGGGGCTCGGCGCGTTGCCCCTTTCGCGATGGGCGCGAAGAAACTCCACTGTCACCTCCAGGCGACGAACGGCACATGGTCCGTCCTGCGAAGCTCAACGCGACTTATCACGCTCGGTTCCGCGCTGCGACCGTCCACTCCCGCCGGCGCGGGCCTTTCCGGACGCCGGCCCATCTGCTAGGAAGCGCAGCATGAGTGCACGCGGGTCATTCGCTGTCGTTATCGAGTCGGTCGCCCGGCCAATTAGCTGCCCGGCCCGCGCTTGACCATTGGTCGGCGGGGCCGGGAACGTGCTGCCGAGCCACTCTCGCCATCGAATTCCAAGTAGACCGCCAAACCTTTAGCAAGATCATGACCACCCGCGATTACAGCGAGACTCTATTCCTGCCCAAGACCGACTTCCCCATGCGCGCGGGGCTGCCGCAAAAGGAGCCCCAGCTGCTCGCGCGCTGGCAGCAACTCGGTCTCTACGAGCGGCTGCGCGCCGCCGCGAAGGGCCGGCCGAAATTCATCCTCCATGACGGTCCGCCCTACGCCAATGGCAACATCCATATCGGCCACGCGCTCAACAAGATCCTCAAGGACGTGGTGACGCGCTCGCAGCAGATGCTGGGTCAGGATTCGAACTTCGTGCCGGGTTGGGACTGCCACGGACTTCCGATCGAATGGAAGATCGAGGAGGAATACCGCGCCAAGGGCAAGAACAAGGATGCCGTACCGATGGTGGAATTCCGCCAGGAGTGCCGCGCCTTCGCCGCGCACTGGGTCGAGGTGCAGCGGGAGGAATTTAAGCGGCTCGGGGTGGAAGGCGACTGGGCCCACCCCTACACCACCATGGACTTCGCCGCCGAGGCACAGATCGCGCGCGAGCTCATGAAGTTCGCCCAGAACGGCACGCTCTATCGCGGCTCGAAGCCGGTGATGTGGTCGGTGGTGGAGAAGACCGCACTGGCTGAGGCCGAGGTCGAGTACGAGGACTATGTCTCCGACCAGGTGTGGGTGAAGTTTCCGGTGCGCATGTCGGCCGCCGACACGTCCGAAACGAACCGCAAACTTGCGTCAGCCGCGATCCTGATCTGGACAACCACGCCGTGGACGATCCCGGGCAACCGGGCGATCAGCTTTTCGCGGAAGATTGAATACGGCCTTTACGAGGTTCTCGATGCTCCGAGCGGGAACTGGGCGAAACCCGGAGATCGGTTCGTGCTCGCCGACAAGCTCGCTGTAGACGTCTTCCAGCAGGCGCGCGTCACCGCGTTCAAGAAACTGGACACGGTTTCCGTGGATGACCTCGCAGTCATGTCCTGCGAACATCCCCTCAAGGGCTTTGCGGGTGACTACGACTTTCAGGTGCCATTGCTCGCGGGCGACCATGTCACCGACGACGCTGGCACCGGCTTCGTGCACACCGCGCCCGGCCACGGCCGCGAGGATTTCGACGTCTGGACATCAAATGCCGCCAAGCTCGCCGCCCGCGGCATCAACCCCACGATCCCCTATACCGTCGACGAGAACGGCACCTTCACCGATCACGCTCCGGGCTTCATCGGCAAGCGCGTGCTCACCGACACGGGCGAAAAGGGCGATGCCAACGAGGCCGTGATCAAGGCGCTGATCGACG
>DATHDZ010000105.1:0-2940 GCA_035318785.1 Micropepsaceae bacterium | reverse complement strand
CCCTCACGATCCCGCGCAAGTCATAGCATCCTGGTGAGAGCAACCGAAAGCAGACGCCAATCGGCGTGCTTATCTCCAGGCGGGCTTGCCGAGATTCACCGAGCTGGGCTTCGTCACCATGCCGACGGCCGCACCGACCGCACCGCCCACCACCATGCCCGGTGGCCCACCAATGATGCCGATTCCTGCGCCGATTCCCGCGCCGGAGAGACCGCGGTCCCCCGTGGCCGTGCCACAACCAGAGAGCACAACAGATGCCAAAATTACGATCGAGATCGCCCTCATGTTCCCACTCCCCTGATCCCCAGATGGACTAAACGGCAGCTTGGCGCTTAAGGTCGGAATTTGCAGACGTCGCCCGAGGCTCAGGCGACTCGTTGCACGGTTACGCAGAAAGAAGCATCTTAATCAATCGCGGGACAAGGGACTTTTTTATGACCAGACCATTCCTCCTGGCCACTGTTGCGGCGTTAGCATGGTGTGCCGCTTCGCCATTCTCGGCGTCCGCGGCCGAGCTTTCGGCGGCGAACCAGGCCAAGCTGATCGGCAATGTGGATGCCTACGCCGCGCGCATGTCCGAAGTCGCATTGCAGATCTGGTCGATGCCGGAACTCGGTTATCAGGAGACCAAAACCACTGCGCTTCTGCAGAGCGAGCTGAAGAAGGCAGGTTTCCGGATCGACACGGGCGTTGCGCAGATTCCCACCGCTTTTATCGCGCGCGCCGGCACCAATGACGGCCCGGTGATCGCGATCCTCGCCGAAATGGATTCACTGCCGGGTCTGTCGAACGCCGCAGTGCCGGAACGCAAGCCCGTTCCGGGGCAGATTTCCGGCCATGCCTGCGGCCATAACCTCTTCGGTTCGGGCGCAGTCGCGGCCGCCATTGCCGTAAAGAAATGGCTGGAGGAGACGGGCACCAAGGGGCAGGTGCGCGTCTATGGCACGCCCGCCGAAGAGGGCGGCGGCGGCAAGTCTTACATGGTCAGCGCAGGGCTGTTCAAAGATGTGGATGCCACCATCTATTGGCATCCGGCCGATGCGAACAACGCCTCCCAGGATCGCAACCTCGCCAATATCAGCGCCAAGTTCCGTTTCCACGGCACGCCCGCTCATGCCGCCGCGGCTCCCGAGCGCGGCCGCTCCGCGCTCGATGGAGTGGAAGTGATGAACGTGATGGCGAATTACCTGCGTGAGCATGTGCCGTCGGACGTGCGCATCCATTACATCGTCACCAATGGCGGCGCGGCGCCCAATATCGTGCCGGAATTCGCCGAGTCCTATTACATGGTGCGCCACCCCGATCCGCGGGTGGTGGCCGACGTGTTCGACCGCCTCAAGAAGGCCGCCGAAGGTGCGGCGCTCGGCACCGGCACGATGATGGATTACGAATTGATCGGCGGCGATTACAGCATCCTGCCCAATGATGTGCTGGGCAAGATCATGGATGCCAATCTGCGCCGCGTCGGCGCGCCGCAATGGACTGCCGAAGAAAAAACCTTCGCCGAGAAACTGCAGAAGACGCTGGGCAGCGGGGACCTGCCGCCGATTTCGGCTGCGCAGCAAATCCGCGCCTATCGGGTCAACGGCCAGAAATATGCCTCGACCGATTCGGGCGATGTGAGCTGGGTCACGCCCCTCGCCACGCTCAACACAGCGACCTGGGTGCCGGGAACGCCTGCCCATTCCTGGCAGGCAACGGCCGCAGACGGGATGGGGATCGGAATCAAGGGCGCGGTCGTCGCAGCCAAGACACTCGCGCTCACAGCGGCTCAGCTCTATCAGAGCCCGGAAGCAATCGCCGCCGCCAAAGCGGAATTCGCCAAGAGCCGGGGGCCCGGCTTCGTCTACAAACCGTTGGTGGGGGTGCGCAAGCCACCGCTCGATTATCGCAAGAACGGTTCGATGGCGGATGCAGGCTGATGATTGGCTCGGAGTAAACGGTGGGCCGGCAAGAGCGTCGGATAAAACTGAAACAAAGCGTCGATGCGGTGTCGCGTCGCGGCATGGATTTGACGGATAGCCCGTCCGACCGGTCCTGGGCCGTCATCGCGGCGACCCGGATTCTGTTGGACATTCTCGGTGGGCGCAATCCGTTGCGGGCGAGCAATGCCGCCAAACGCGCGCATGAGTTCTTCGAAACCTCGCTGAAGAACAATCCCTCCAAATTCAAGATCGAATGCGCCAAAGGCTGCGCCTATTGTTGCCATGTCAGCGTCACCGCCACGGCACCCGAAATCTTCTTCGTCGCCAGCTATCTTCGCGAGCACCACCCACATGATCTTGAAACCGTGCTCGCCAGGGTGCGCGCCGCGGACTCAAAGACCCGGGGCATGACGAGCATGGACCGCGCGAAGCAGAAGATTCCCTGCGTGCTGCTGGAATCAAACATGTGTTCGGTCTATAGCGCGCGGCCCGCCGCGTGCCGCGGGTTCACATCGACATCGGTGAGAGCCTGCGAGCGCGGGTTCAACGGCGAAGATGCCCAGATCAATACCCCGGCCGTCTGGACCGATTTGAGAAGCGCACACAGACAGGCCATGTGGGCCGCGCTTGCCGCGTCGGAACTGCCCACCGAATGCTACGAATTCCATCACGCGCTTCGCATCGCGCTGGAGACGCCGGATGCCGAAAGCCGCTGGCTGAAAGGCGAAGATGTGTTTGCGGGGGTCGCGCGCGAGAGGATCGATGATCCTGTCGTCAACGCCCACAATCAGAAGATCATCAACACGCTGGTCGCGGGCGCGCTGGGCAAGGAGCTGCCATAACGCGGCAGCTCCTCGCCGATTTCTGCGCGGATTTTTGAAGCTACTGTGCCTGGGTGGTCAAAGGCGCGCCCTTCGGCGTCACGAAACTGGCCAGGGCCTTTATCGGAACGGTTCCGTTGTTGATGCCTTCGTGGATCTTGCCGGACTCGACGAAGAAGGTTTCGCCCACCTTG
>DATHDZ010000104.1:0-14014 GCA_035318785.1 Micropepsaceae bacterium | reverse complement strand
TGCAACATCTACTCGACCCAGGATCACGCCGCCGCCGCAGTCGCCGCGGGCGGCACGCCGGTCTTCGCCTATAAGGGCGAGTCGCTGAAGGAATATTGGGATTATTCTCGGCGCATCTTCGAATGGAGCGACGGCGGCACGCCGAACATGATCCTGGACGATGGCGGCGACGCGACTTTGTTCGTGCATCTCGGCTTGAAGGCGGAACGGGGCGACAAGACGTTCCTGCGCCATGCCGCGAACGAGGAAGAAGAGGTTCTGTTCGCCCTGATCACGCGTACGCTGGAGGAAAAACCCGGCTGGTTCGCCGAACTCGCCAAGAACATCCGCGGCGTCACCGAAGAAACCACCACCGGCGTGCACCGGCTCTATCAGATGCACAAGGACGGCAGCCTGCTGTTCCCCGCCATCAATGTGAATGATTCCGTCACCAAATCGAAATTCGACAATCTCTATGGCTGCCGCGAGAGTCTGGTCGACGGCATCCGCCGCGGCACCGATGTGATGATGGCGGGCAAGGTGGCCATGGTCGCGGGCTTCGGCGATGTCGGCAAAGGCTCGGCGGCGTCGCTGCGCAATGCCGGCTGCCGCGTGATGATTTCCGAGATCGATCCCATCTGCGCGCTACAGGCCGCGATGGAGGGCTATGAAGTCGTCACCATGGACGACGCCGCGCCGCGCGCCGATATTTTCGTCACTGCGACGGGAAACGTCGACGTCATCACCATCGAGCATATGCGGCGGATGAAGGATCGCGCGATCGTCGCCAATATCGGCCATTTCGATTCCGAGATTCAGGTCGGCGCCTTGCGCAATTACAAATGGCACAATGTGAAGCCGCAGGTCGACGAGATCGAATTCCCCGACGGCCACCGGATCCTGCTGTTGTCGGAAGGGCGGCTGGTGAATCTGGGCAACGCCATGGGCCACCCGAGCTTTGTGATGTCGGCGTCCTTCACCAATCAGACGCTGGCGCAGATGGAGATCTTCTGTAATCCGGGCAAATACGAGAAGAGAGTCTACACGCTGCCCAAGCATCTCGATGAGAAAGTGGCGCGGCTGCATCTGGCCAAGATCGGCGCCAAGCTGACGCAGATGAGCGACAAGCAGTCGACCTATATCGGCGTGGCGCAGCAAGGCCCGTTCAAGCCGGACCATTACCGGTATTAGGGAACGTTGGTTCGCCGGGCGTGCGAACACCAGGCACAAAGAAGAAATCACCCCTCACCGGTTCGCCTAAGGACGAAAACGTCCAAGGCGAACCGCCCTCTCCCGCAGGGGGGAGAGGGGATTATGACCCCGACCCTCAAGGGGAGAGGGGATTATTTCTTGAAGACCGCGTCGATGCCGGCCTGAGCGCAAGCCCTGTCGTCGGTCGAACCGCCTATGCCGATGCCGCCCGCTACCTGTCCGTCGATCATGACCGGCAGTCCACCCGGCGACAGAACATAGCCTCCCGCGATGGCATTCACCGTGGCGACGAACGGGCCCCTTGTCGTGGCGTTCTGGACATAGGCATCGTTCGGCTGGCCGGTGCGCACCGCAACCTCTGCCTTCGCCAACGCGGGCTTCACCGTGAACATCGGTGTTCCCTGCATGCGATAAAAGTAGAGCGGCGTCAGGGTCTCATCGAGCACCCAAACGCTGACGTGCCAGCCCTTGGCTTTCGCAAAGGCTTCGCAGCCTTCGGCGATTTTGCGGGCCGCTTCCGCGCTGATGACCTTTTTCTCGATGAGCATTTGCGCCGGAGCGCTGGTCGCGAACAATGCCGCGAAAACCACGGCAGAAAGATAGACAGCAGGTTTCATGACTTCGTTTCCCCTTATGACGGTTCAACCCTGGCGCAGCTTGCAATAGCACCGAGGGGCTGGGCGCAAAAGCCGCGGCATTCCCCGATAAGCGAGCTGTCGCTTTCAGCGCTTTGCGCGAGCACGACCCACGAACACGAACTCATCAGCGTGGGCCTGGAACATCCGCATTTCCCAGCGCGACATAAGCTTTGGAATCCACCAATCGGGTCCTTGCTGGATCAAGTGCGCGTTGCGCCCGTCTTCCAGAACCTTTTGCGCTGGGCTTGTCGCGACAGTGAGGAACGCAGCTTTGGCCGCACAGCGCCTCAGATCGTCAAGAACATCGTCCAGGCAATCGGGCTCGATATGCTCAAGCACGTCTGTACAGACAACAAAATCAGCCGGCGACGGCCGCTTATCGAGGCCCGGGATCGCCGGGTCATAGCCGATAACGGTCATGTGCGAGAGCGCGCGAGCAAGCCCACCCTTGCCGCAGCCATAATCGAGGATGGATTTCGCCCCGAGATTGCGGGCCAATTCCGCAATCGGCCCATAAAATTGGCGCGTGGCGATGCCGGCACCATAATCGGGGCGGGTTTCGTGGAGCCTCCGGTTCAGATCGCGATAGGATTCCGTAATGACCGGCATACAGCCCCGAACGGCGAAGAGGTTGGTGTCAACGGGCCGAGCTTAATGGCTCGCAGCCCCTCGTGGGAGGCCCTAGAGGGAACTGGCCGCGAAGGCCCGGCCCCTTTTCGGCAAGACCCAGGTGACCAGCCCGAACGCGCGTCCGAGCATCGCCGAGCTGTCGGGAGAAGCCCATCCTCAAGATTTGGACTTGGAGCGGCCGTTACTGTCGAATGATGCGTGATCGCCCTAATGGTTTGGTGCGACTCACGAATTCGCTTCCCTACGACCTGTTGTTAATGATTCTATATTTAGAGATTTACACTTTTTTAACTACATTCCCTTGCGGACCGCTTTCAGCCTCGTATCATTTTGATTCTTCAATGATTCGCCGGTTTGGCGAACGGGGCAGCGGGCATGGGTCCCAGGGCGGGACGACAACGACAATGGCCCGGCGCGGGGTGGAAACGGCATGGGGGCGCCCTTTGGGGTTTCCCCCTTGGGACGTTCATCCTGTCGCCTCTCGCCACGTTCAGCCCCACGCCTGCCATGGCCGCGGATGCCGGCGCCGTGTCCGATTTCGTGTCGCTGGCGATCGTGTTCGGAGCAAGCGCCCTGGCGCTGGCGGGTGGCCTATGGGGCCTCTCCGAGCATCAGAACAATCTCACCCTCAGGCGCACCCTGCGCGCCGCCACCGCAAAGGCCCGGGCACTGATCTCGGCCCGCGATGCCTGGCTGGTGGCGGGCCGCGAAGCCCTGATCGTGTGGAGCATGGACAATTCGGAGTCCAAGAGCTTCGGCAGTGGTGCCCAATTGATGGAAGCCTGCCTCACCGGCCCGGATGCGCCCCAACTCTCCGCGGCTTTGGATGGGCTGGCCGCGCAAGGCATCCCCTTCACCATGACGTGCCGCACATCCGATGGGCGTACGCTCGCGCTGCGCGGCCGGCCGGCCGGCGGACATCTCACCGTCTTCCTCGGACCGGAGGGGCGCGACTCCGCCCATGGTCGCGATTTTCGCGGCGCACTCGATGCGATGCCGGTGCCGGCCTGGATCCGCGGCAAGGACTTGGCGCTCACCTTCGTCAACCGGGCCTTCCTGGCCGCCTCGGGCCAGAGCGAGGACGCGGCGCTGGTTGCCAATCTCGCCTTCGACCGTTCGGAGCGCGATCTAGCCGCCACCGCGCATGGCAACAACGAGACCGTGGAGGCGAAGCGCTTTGCGACGCTCTCGGGCCAGCGCCGGGCGCTTGCGTTCACGCTCAACCCGCTTGCCGACGGGAGCATCGCGGGCGCGGCGCTGGACGTGACCGGCGTGGCAGAGGCCGAAGCGCGGCTCCAGGCGCATATCGAGGCGCACGCCGACAGTCTGGACCGGGTTTCGACCGCCGTGGCGATCTACGGGCCCGATCGCAAATTGACGTTTTTCAATCGGGCCTATGTGCGGCTGTGGGGGCTTCCCGAAGCCTGGCTCAAGACGCATCCCTCCTATGGCGATGTTCTGGACAGATTGCGGGAGCTGCGCCGCCTGCCGGAACAGCCCGATTTCCGCGCCTGGAAACAGCAGCGCACGAAACTGTTCGAGCACCGCGATCACCATCCCGAGGAGCGCTGGCATCTTCCCAGCGGCCAGACCTTGCGCGTGATGGCCCAGCCCCATCCGTTCGGAGGACTCATTTTCCTCTTCGAGGACATGAGCGATCAGATGCGGCTGGAGAGCTCCTATAACACGCTGATCAAAGTGCAGAAGGCCACGCTCGATACGCTGCAGGAAGGCGTGGCGGTGTTCGGCCCCGATGGCCGGCTGAAACTCCACAATGCCGCCTTTGCGCGCATCTGGCGGCTCGAACCCGGCGAGCTCGCCGGTGAGCCCCATCTCAAGCGCATCGCGGAGATCTGCGCCACAAGGTTCGGCGATGATGGGGCGTGGAACGTCGTGATGGAGAGCGTGACCGCCGCCGCCCCCGATCGGAGCCGCGAATGGGGCGACGTGGAGCGTTCGGACGGTTCGATCATTTCGCTTTCCATTGCGCCTTTGCCCGACGGCGCGACATTGGCGAGCTTTGCCGACGTCACGGACCGTTTCCGCATCGAATCGGCCTTGCGCGAGCGCAACGACGCTTTGGAGGCGAGCGACAAGCTGAAATCGGAATTCGTCAAGCGCATGTCCTACGAACTCCGCACGCCCTTGAATTCGATCATGGGCTTTGCCGAGATGCTGAGGGCGGGCACGGCTGGAGCCTTGAACGACCGCCAGACCGAATATGCGGACGATATTGTGACGTCGGCGAACGCCCTGCGCGACCTTGTCAATGATGTGCTCGACCTTTCCGAGATCGAAGCGGGCGCGATGCAGCTCAATCTCGAAAGACTCGATCTCTATCTGTTTTTGTTCGGCATGGCGGAACGCGCACGCGAATGGGCGACAAAGATCGGACTCACGCTGGAACTCGACTGCGAGGCCGAGGGCGGCCAATTCGTCGCCGATGGGCGGCGCCTGAGACAGGTGGTGTTCAACCTGATTTCCAACGCGTTCAAATACACGCCGCGCGGCGGCACGGTCACCTTGGGCGGCGCAATCCATGACGAGCACGTGCGCATCTTCGTCGACGACACGGGGCCGGGGGTTTCACCGGAAATCATGCCCCTCGCCTTCGAACGGTTTTCGGCCAAAGGCGGCGGCGGGACGCGCGCCGGCGCCGGCCTGGGCCTGGCTTTGGTGCACCGCTTCATCGAATTGCACGACGGCTGGGTGGAACTGGAATCGCATCCGGAACAAGGCACCCGCGTGACCTGCCATCTGCCGCGCAGCCTCGCCCGCAACCAGCAGCCGCCGCCGGAAGATCGCCAGGCTCGCGCCTAATCCGCTTTTTCGCTAAAAGCTCCGGTCGCTGGCATCAGGCAGGAGGTTGGTATGGCCTTACGCAAATTCATCATCGAACGCGATATTCCGAAAATCGGGTCCTCGGACCGCGAACAGCTTCGCGGCGCGGCCGGCAAGTCGAACGGCGTGCTGCGCGAGCTCGGCCCCGACATCCAGTGGCTCGAAAGCTATGTCGCCAACGACAAGACCTTCTGCGTCTATCTTGCCTCCGATGAAGGCATGATCCGCAAACATGCCGAGATGAGCGGCTTTCCGGCGACCAAGATCACCGAGATCCGAAAGATGATCGATCCGACTACGGAAAGAGCGGATTAGCGTTGTTTCGGAAGCCCCCCTCCACCGCTACGCGGTCCCCCTCCCCGTGAACGGGGGAGGAAAGAAAGAGCGCGATTCGGATTTTTCCTCCCCCCGTCGTTACGGGGGACTCGATTGCGGGGGAAGACCGAGGGGGCGGCGGTCAGTGCTGGTCTTTGGGCATGCGGACGATCAGCCCATCGAGCGCGGGCGTCACCTTGATCTGACAAGAGAGCCTGCTGTTCGGTTTCAGCTCCTGGGCGAAATCCAGCATCTGCTCTTCCATGTCCTGGCGTGGGGCAAGTTTCGGCATCCATGCCGGATCGACATAGACGTGACAGGTCGCGCAGGCGCAGGCGCCGCCGCAATCCGCGTCGATGCCCGGGATGCGATTCTTCACCGCGCCCTCCATCACGGTCCAGCCGACAGGGACCTCGGCGGTGTGCTCTTTGCCATTGTGTTCGATGTAGGTGATCTTCGGCATCAATTTCCGTTCCAAATATTCAGGCCAAGGATTTGGCCGGCACGCTGACATCCGCAATCCGCTCGGGCGCAACGACGGCGCGCGCGGCGATCAGCCTGCGTCCCACGATATAATCGGGGGCCGCGTTCACCGCTTCGACCGCCGCCACTACGCCGTCGCGCAAATGAAAGACCGAGAATTTGTGGCTGTCCGGATTGCCGCGCAGGACGGTCGTATCACCCGGATGGGCAAGGCCCGCGATCTGCAGCTTCAAATCATATTGATCGGACCAGAACCAAGGCACCTCCCGATAGGCCAGCGGTCTTCCCAGCATCGCAAGCGCGGCGTGCTTCGCCTGATCGATGGCGTTTTGCACCGATTCCAGGCGCACGCGGCCACCGGCAAAACCGGGATGGCTGGTGCAGTCGCCGGCCGCGAAAATATCCGGGTCGGAGGTGACTCCGAATTCGTCCACGGAGATGCCATTGTCGCAAGCCAGCCCCGCGGCCTCTGCCAGGTCGCAATTCGGCACGACGCCGATGCCGGCGAGAATGAAATCCGCGTCCACCCGCCCAAAGCTGGTCGACACGCCTTCGGCGCGCGCATCCCCCTCGAACCGCTCCGCCATCGCGCCCAGAACAAACTCGACGCCATTTGCCCGGTGCACCTTTTCGTAAAAGGCGGACATCTGCGGCGACGCGGCCCGCACCATCACGCGATTCGCCGCTTCGATCACGGTGACTTTGAGCCCATGCTTGACGGCCACGGCGGCCACTTCGAGCCCGATATAGCCGCCGCCCACGACGGCGAGACGGGTTCCGGGTTGGAAGTGCTGCCTCAGGGCGTCAACATCGGCGATGCCGCGCAGATAATAGACGCCGGGAAGAGCGGCGCCGGGAACAGGCAGCTTTCGCACCCGTGCGCCGGTTGCGAGCAAGAGCCGGTCGTAGGGAAGCTTTGTCCCGTCGGAAAGACGCACGGTCTTTTTCAGGCGGTCGATCGCCTCCGCGGCGAGGGATAGGCGCAGCTCGCAAACGGCCTCGGTGTAAAAGGCATCGGGCTTCAGGAACAGCCGCTCACGCGCGAAATCGCCCGCGAGATAGGCTTTGGACAGAGGCGGCCGCTGATAGGGGGGATAGGCCTCGTCGCCAACAAGCGTCAGCGAGCCTTGGAATCCCTCAGCCCTGAGCGTGGCTACGGCCTGCGCGCCCGCCTGACCCGCGCCGATGATGACGATCCGCTCGACCATGAATGGGTTCGCAAATGTGGCAGGCGCGGTTAGCACGCGTAGAGGACCGGGGCAATCGAGCAAAATGCCGGATTCCCATGCGCAATGCCGCGTTGAGCCTGGAGGGAGCGCAAGTTACAACCGTCCCGTGGCGGGATTCGAGACAATCTTGACGCTGAAGGACGAGGCCGCGACGGCGGAATTGGGAGCACGCATCGCGGCCGCGCTGGCGCCCGGAGACGTGGTCGCGCTGTCGGGCGAGCTCGGCGCCGGCAAAACCGCGCTGGCGCGGGCTATTTTGCGCGGATTGGGGGTCACCGGGCACGTTCCCAGCCCCACTTTCACCCTAGTCCAGGCCTACGAAACGCCGGGCCTGACGCTCCACCATTTCGATTTTTACCGAATCGAGAGGGCCAGCGAGCTATTCGAACTGGGCCTGGAAGACGCGCTTGAAGGGGGTGCTGTTTTGATCGAATGGCCGGAAAAAGGGATGCCCGCTCATCTGAGCGCCGACGCGCTGAAGATCACCCTTGAGCCTGCGGGCGAAACGACGCGCGAAGTGCGGCTCTCGGGCCCCGCGCGCTGGCGCGATGTTATCGGCGAGGCGCTGTCATGAAAGTGGTCAATCCACGCAGCCAGGCGATGACGGCGTTCCTCGCCGCTTCGGGATGGGGGGGGGCGGAGCGGCGGCCGCTGCCGGGCGATGCCTCGACCCGCCACTACATCCGTCTGCATCTGGGACCGCGCACCGCCATGCTGATGGACCAGCCCGGCGCGGCCGAGACCCCTACGGCTCCACCCGATGCGACGCCAGAGCAGCGGCGCGCCCTAGGCTACAATGCGCTTGCCCGGCTTGCCGGCGCGGATTGCGGCCGCTTCGTCGCCGCGTCGCGCTATTTGCGAGGCTGCGGGCTCGCGGCTCCCGACATCTACGCGGCGGATATTGCCCAGGGGTTCCTGCTGCTCGAAGATCTCGGTGTTGCTCTGTATACGGATATATTGGCCGATGGCGGCGACGAGCGCGCGCTTTACGAGGCGGCGATAGATGGTCTGGTCAGGCTGCATGCCGAATGCGCGCCCGCCATGCTTGCATCGGACAAGCCGCTCTTCGCCTATGACGAGACCGCGCTCCTGGCCGAGGTGGACCTTTTGACCGAATGGTTCTTCCCCGCGGCGCTCGGCCATCCGGCGGAAACATCGGCCATTGCGGAGCATCGCGCGCTGTGGCGCGAAGCGCTGCAAGGGGTCGCCGACGGCACACGAGTCTTCGTACACCGCGACTATCATGCACAGAACCTGCTCTGGCGGGGGGATCGTTCCGGTCTCGCACGAATCGGCATGATAGATTTTCAGGACGCCTTGGCGGGATCGCCCGCTTACGATCTTGTCTCGCTGCTGGAAGACGCCAGGCGCGACGTCGCTCCGGAACTCGCCCATGCCATGACGAATCGCTACCTCGCAAGAAGCCGTGCCCATGGCGCGGTCCTGGATGACAAACGTTTCCGCGCCGAAGCGGCGCTCCTCGCCGCCCAGCGCAACGCGAAGATCATCGGCATCTTCGCGCGCCTGGCCAAACGCGACGGCAAGGCGCGTTATCTCGCGCATCTGCCGCGCGTCTGGCGTTATATGGAGCAAGACCTTTCTCATCCGGAGCTAGAGCGGCTGAAGCATTGGTACGACCGCTTCATTCCGAGGGACGCGCGCGGGGTCTTGAACATCAGTACGGGGGCAGCAGCGTGAACCTACCCAGACGAGCGATGATCATGGCTGCGGGGCTGGGCACGCGCATGGCGCCCTACACGCTCGAACGGCCCAAACCGCTCATCCCCCTGAGGGGCAAACCGCTGATCGACCATGTCATCGACCGGCTGGTGCAAGGGGGCGTGAATTTCATCGTCGTCAACGTGCATTACAAGGCCGATCAGCTTATCTCCCATCTCGAGAAACGCCGCGCTCACGACAAGCAAGTCGAGCTTGTCATCTCCAATGAAACCGATGCCATTCTCGACACCGGCGGCGGCATCGCCAAGGCGCTCCCGCATTTCGGCGGCGAACCGTTCTTCACCTACAATTCGGATTCGGTTTGGGTAGAGGGCATGGGTTCGGCGATGGCGCGCATGAGAGCGCGGTGGAATTCCGAAACCATGGATGCGCTGATGCTCGTTGCGCCTTGCGCCACCGCGATCGGATATGACGGCCGCGGCGATTTCGAGATGGACCCGTGGGGCGGCTTGAAGCGCCGCGCCGAGATGAACCTTGCGCCCTTTGTTTGGACGGGCCTGCAGATTCTCCACCCCCGTCTGTTCGACACCGCGCCGAAAGGACGGTTCTCGATCAACCGTTTGTGGGACGAGGCCATCGAGAAGGAACGCCTCTTCGGTGTGCGTCTCGACGGCGTCTGGATTCATGTCGGCACGCCCCAGGGTCTCGAAGAGGCAGAGGCTTTCCTTCGCGATCTCACCCGCGAACCTTGATGGCGCCGGCGCGGCCGCACATCTTCACGATTCCATCCGGCATCCCCTTCGCACGCGCGCTGAGCGAAGGGGTGATTGCGCGCAGCGGCTCCGATCCACTGCTTCTGGCCGATGCCTTGGTGCTGGTGCCGACGCGCCGCGCGGCGCGCGCCTTGCGCGAAATCTTCGCACGTGTGCTGGGCGGGGCCGCGCTGCTGCCGCACATCCACGCGCTGGGCGATATCGACGATGAGGAACAGAGCTTTGATCCGTCGACGGAGGATCTGCGTGCTCTTGCGCCCGTAGCGCCCTTGCGCCGTCGGCTGCTGCTCGCCACTTTGGTGCGGCAATGGGGCGAGGCGAAACACGCCCCCATCCCCTTCACGCAATGCCTGGCCTATGCGGGCGAATTGGCGCGCTTCCTCGATGAGGCGGTCACCCAGAACGCGGATCTCGCCAAACTGAAGACCCTCGCCTCCGATTCGATGGCAGCGCATTGGAGCGAGGTGGTGCAATTCCTCGATATCGTCGCCGTGCAATGGCCGGAGCTGCTGCGCGCGGAAGGCGCAGCCGAACCCGCCGCGAGCCGCGATGGGAGATTGCGCGCGCTTGGGGCCGAGCTCGCGAGAAACCCACCGCGCGCACCGGTGATCGCTGCGGGCTCGACGGGCTCCATCCCGGCGACGGCGGAGCTTCTGAATGTGATCGCGCATCTTCCGACCGGGGCGGTGGTGCTTCCGGGTCTGGACAGCGATCTCGACGGCCCAAGCTGGAAGGAGCTTGAGCCGGCGCATGCGCAATTCGGGCTGCGCCAATTGCTGACCCATATCGGCGTCGAGCGCGAGGACGTGCACTTGTGGTCGCCGCTGCCGGGTTCCTATCGGGCGCGATCGCAACGCGTTCATTTCTTGAGCGAGGCGTTGCGTCCGCCGCCGACCACCGATGTGTGGCGCGATCTGGTGGAGAAGAGCGGGCGCGATCTCGCTCCCGCCCTTGAAGATTTCGCGTTGATCGAGGCGCAGAATCCGCGCGAGGAGGCGCTGGTGATCGCCTGCGCCTTGCGTGAGGTTTTGGAGACCAAGGGCCGGACCGCAGCTCTGGTCACGCCTGACCGCAGTCTCGCGCGCCGGGTCGCCGCGGAACTCACGCGATGGGACATAACAATCGATGATTCCGCCGGGGAGAAACTGTCGCGCACGCCGCCGGGCGCGTTCCTGGCGCTGGCCGCGCGTGCGGCGGCAGAACGCTTCGCGCCGGTTCCGCTTCTCGCGCTCCTGAAGCACCCCTTCGCGGCCGGCGGCGAAGAACGCTCCCAATTCCGGCGCCATGTGCGCGCGCTGGAGCGTGCGGCACTGCGGGGATTGCGTCCCGATCCGGGCTTGGCCGGGATCGCTACGCGGCTGAGAAATGTCAAAGCACCATTTGCGCTGCAGAACTGGTTTGCGAAGCTCACTGTCATGTTCGAGCCATTCGAGCATGCCATGGCCGCCAAGGATTCGAGCCTCGGCGAACTTGCCCAGGCGCACGGCCGCATAGTGGAGGCGCTCGCCGCGACAAACACGGAACCCGGTGCGAACACGATGTGGCGCGGGCCGGCCGGCGAGGCGGCGGCCAATCTGATCCAGGAGCTGATCCGCGACGGGGTCGGCATTACACTCGCCCCAGCCCGCGATTACGCCGACACATTCCGCGAGCTCGCGGAGCAGCGCGCCGTGCGGCCGCGCTACAATCTGCATCCGCGGCTTGCCATTCTGGGACCGCTGGAAGCGCGACTGCTCGATTTCGACCTCGTCATTCTTTCCGGCCTCAATGAAGGGCAATGGCCGGCCGAAGCGGCAACCGATCCCTGGCTGTCGCGGCCGATGCGCGAGAGTCTCGGGCTGGATGCGCCGGAGCGGCGCACGGGCTTGGCGGCGCATGATTTCGCCGCTCTGGCGGCGCTGCCCTCGGTTCTCATCACGCGGTCGCTGAAAGAGAACGGCGCACCGACGGTTGCGTCGCGCTGGCTGCTGCGCATCAAGCAATTGGCGAAGGGGCTGACGATCGAATCCGCGCTGAACCAGCGCAACGATTTGTTGGCCTGGGCGCGTGCGCTGGATGACGGGCCCCATGAGAAACGCGCGCCCCGCCCAGAGCCGCGTCCGCCCGTCGCCGCGCGCCCGCGCGCGCTTTCGGTCACGGAGATCGAGACCTGGCTGCGCGATCCCTACGCGATCTATGCCAAGCATGTTCTTCGCCTGAGGCCGCTGGAACCGATCGATTCCGAGCCTGGTCCTCGCGAACGCGGAAACGCCATTCATGCCGTTCTGGAACGCTTTCTCAACGCCTTTCCGGCCGCGCTGCCGCCCGATGCCTTGGAGAATTTGCTCCGGTTTGGAGAAGAGGCGTTCAAGGAGGCGGGCGCCACGCAGGCCATCCTCGCGCTGTGGACTCCGCGTTTCGAGCGCGCGGCGCGCTGGTTCCTTGCCTATGAGAGAGCGCGCCGGCATCGGATCACGAAAAGCTGCGTTGAAGTGAAAGGGACGTTGGAGATTCTCGCGCAGGAAAAATTCATCTTGCGTGGCCGCGCCGATCGCATCGATTTCTTCTCCGGCGACGCCGCTTCCGTTCTCGATTACAAGACCGGGCGCGTCCCCTCGCACAAGCAGATCGAGCTGCTCCTCAGTCCGCAGCTGCCTCTCGAAGGCGCCATGCTGTTGGCCGGCGCGCTTGGAGATTTTCGCGCCACCTCGTTGCGCGAATTCATTCACATCCGGCTCACCGGGAGCGAGCCGCCAGGACGGGAAGTTGTTGCCGCCGTCGACGCCAACGCGAAAGCGAATGAGGCGCTCGCCCGCCTCACGGCGCGCGTCGCGCGCTATGACAATCCCGCACAACCCTATCGCTCGCGCGAAATGCCGTTCCGCATGAGCGATGAAGGCGATTACGACCATCTGGCGCGGGTTCGCGAATGGACTCTCGAAGAAAGGCTTGACGAGTGAGCACGTCCCCACAGGCAGCGACCGATCCTCGCGCCTCGGCATGGGTGTCGGCCAATGCGGGCGCGGGCAAGACCTACCTGCTGACCGATCGGGTGACGCGGCTATTGCTTTCCGGCGCGCAGCCGGGGCGCATCCTCTGCCTCACCTATACCAAGGCGGCCGCCGCCGAGATGGCGACGCGCCTGTTCGACCGCTTGGGCGAATGGGCGCTTTTGTCCGACACGGCGTTGCGGGCGCGCTTGCACGACATCGGGGCCGAGACGCCCGACGCGAAGGGTTTGCGCAAAGCGCGCACCCTGTTTGCGCAAGCACTCGAAACGCCCGGCGGACTGAAGATCCAGACCATCCATTCCTTCTGCCAGCATTTGCTGGCGCGCTTTCCGGTCGAGGCGGGAATCCCAGCACGTTTCGCCGTGCTCGACGAACGCACCGCCGCCGAGCTGATGGCCGAAGCGCGCACCGCGGTGCTGGAACGCGCTGCGAAAGGCGATGCGCGTCTGAAAAACGCGGTTGCTCTGCTCGCCACAAGAGCGGCCGATGGGCGCTTTGCGGAAATCCTCGATTTCGCGATGCGTGATTCCGGGAAACTGCGGGAGATGCTTTCGCGCCATGACGGCGAGGAGCTGCGCTTCGCCGCGCATTTGCGAAAGACCCTGGACCTGGCGGACGACGACGACGAAGCGCAGATATTGATGCGCTTCTGCGCCGAGTTGGGCGGCGAGCGGAGCATGTGCGAACGCATTGCCCAATGGCTCCTTGGCGGTTCCCCCAATGACAGGAAATCCGGCGATCTGTTCGCGGCGTTTCTCAGCGGTGGGATGGCAGCGGAGAGTTTCGACAATCTGCGGGCAATGTTCTTCACCGAAGGCAACGAGCCGCGCAAAAGCATCGTGACCAAGGCGACGGCCGCCGCAGCACCGGAGCTCGCAGGTTATTTCGACCGGCTGAGGGAACGCGTGCTCGCGGTGGAAGACCGCCGCAGATGCGCCATCACGGCCGCGTTGACCGCCGCGCTGGTGACGGTTGCTCTCTCGGTGCTTGCCCATTACGACCGGCTCAAGCGAGATCGGGCCGCGCTCGATTACGACGATCTGACCTTTGCGACTCTGAACCTGCTCCAGCGCCGCGATGCCGCGTCCTGGGTACTCTACAAGCTCGACGGCGGGCTCGATCACATCCTCGTCGACGAGGCGCAGGACACCAGTCCCGAGCAGTGGAAGATCGTCGGCAAGCTGGCCGAGGAATTTTTCGCAGGCTCCGGCGTGCGCGCGGATTTGGCCCCACGCACGATCTTT
>DATHDZ010000103.1:0-5268 GCA_035318785.1 Micropepsaceae bacterium | reverse complement strand
CGGCATCGGAACCGAATGTCATCTCCGCGACAGTCTTGGCCAGCGCCGTAATGATTTCGTCCACGTCGACAGTATCTTTTTCGCCGCTCAACGAGCCGTACTCCGCATAGAACTCATCGATCAAATCACCGATCAGACAATGCAGACACGGCCGCTCATCATTCGAGTCCGTGCTATCCGCCATGGCCATCCTTTCTGGCGCGGACCGGCGCTAAGCCCACGTCTTATTGTGTGCCCTCTCCCCTGGCCCCAAGACTTCTGTCCCAAGACCTGGGCCGCGGGTCCGCCGCGAAATCCTGGCGGTCCTGAGAGAGGATTCCCCGGAACAAGTACTGTCAATGTCCTGGGTTGGCAAACGATCCATCGCGATGCCCTTGACCCGGAAAGGCTTCGGGCACAGCGGCAAACTGCCAATCGCAAAACTGTGAAACCGCAGGGGCTCCGCTTGACCCATTTGCGATCTTGCAGTCCGCCCTGCGCTGGTTGGTGGCAACCAACGGGACCAGCGGACCGCGCACGCACCGGCTGATCCACAGCAGGTCTCGCACGGGCGCAGCCCCTCATGCCCCGACCTCAGGTTCTCTCAGCGACTGGCAGCGACACGTCGTAGGTGGCGGAGCCGGAATGGGGGATGGGCTCGCGACTGGCCACGCATATACTCATTGCGAGCATAAACGGTGATACGACACCCATCCCGCGATGCGCGCGCGAGCGAATTCGCGGTCAAGATAGGTTCAGGTTACCGAGGAGGCTGCGGGCCCGTCCTTGCGCTTCGGACGCCGCTTGCACCACGCCGTGATCGTGGTGGCGTCGATTTTTTCGTCGTTGGGGCCTTGCACGAAATTGACAACGCAGTTGCGCCGCATCAGGTCACAGGCCGCGACGAGGGCGTCTTCTTTCGATGCAAAAGCGCGACTAACACCATCGCTGTTCAATCGACGATCAAAATAGTGCGCGGTCCAGCTCATGCCGTGCTCGTAAGGCCCCCAGAACGAGCCGGGCCGCGACAAGCCTGCTCTCTATTTGACCTTGAGATTTATCGCCGATTCCTTGCCGCGGCTGCTCTCAATTTCATATTCCACGACCTGCCCTTCGTTGAGTGAACTGAGGCCGGCGCGTTCGACCGCACTGATGTGTACGAACACATCTTTACCGCCACCACCTTGTGGCTGAATGAACCCGTAACCTTTGGTCGGATTGAACCACTTCACAGTGCCCGTAGCCATTCTGGTCTCCTGATAAATTCTAGCAGCAACACAGTAGTTCGTTTGACGGCCAGTTCCAATACCCCCGCAGCCTGTTGTCCCGCTGCAACTTGACCCCGTGCCACGGCATGTCGAGGCGACAGTCCCCACGGCTTAGAGGTGCCGCAACGGAGTACCGCCTCGTCACAGCAGAAAAATGCAAACGGGCCGCCCCGGTTCCACGAGATCGCACAGGCCGGCATCGGGATCTCGACTAGGTCATCAGGGGCAACGCCAAGACGGCGATTTTTTCACCCCAGAGCGAGTGCGCCTGGGAATTTGGGTGAAACCCGTCGGGGGCGAACAGGTCGGGCTGCAACGGCGCTGAAAAACGCTCGACAACGAGCCTCGGGAGCCGTCCCGCAAGCCGATCGGCGGCCGCCTGCAGCGCAACAGAGCGCCAGCCCAGGATGCTCCGCAACGGCCAAGGCAGCGCCGGAAAGCACTCGAGGGGGGCGACGCCCCCGACGACCACAGCCGCCTCGCCCACGCGATTGCGCGCAGCGGTCACGAGTTCGGTCAGATCATCGGCGAAAGCTGACGGGGACCGGTAGCTGGTGGCGTCGTTGACGCCAAACGCAACGATCACAAGATCCGCTGGTTCAGGCGCGAGGCTTGGCACCAACCGCTGCAACGCGTCCCTGACCGTGGCGCCGGAAAGTCCGCATGCGCGCCAGACGGCCGGCCGCCCGGTGTGGCGGGCGAGAGCGCGGGCCGTCACAGCGGTTACCGTTTCGTCGCCACGAGAGAGGCCGACGCCCGACACCGACGATTCGCCAATTCCAACCACCCGGATCGGTTCGCCTACGCCCGGCACCTTTCCATCATGCGGCAGATTCGCGGCAGGCAGTTGCGGCACGCGCCGACGCGTTGCCGAACCTTGCGCCCATGCCAACGGCAAGAGGGCAAGCGAACCGGCCAAGCCGGTGACGACGGTCGAGCGCGATATCGTGCGAGGTGCGCAAGCAGCACCTCGGCCGTTGATCGAACATGTGGCGTGCGCGCCGCCCGAAACGAGACCCTGGGCGAAACGACCTGCGCACCACCGGCTCATCACAGCCACTCTCCTTCAGCGTTCCAGCGCAAACGAACAAACGCCTATCCCCGGACCGGAGTTCCTGGGCCGCGCTACGTACGTTCCACATTGGAGGATCCGGCTCGGCTTCTCCGACGTCGCGATCGGCGTCTACATGCTGGTATACGGATGGCAGTCGGTGCTGATCCACTCCAGCGTCCGCCTTAATTCTTGGCTCTGCGGTGGCTGCTCGCCTCGCCGGAATTTCATCACTGGCACCACAGCAACGATCCCGAGGCCCGCAACAACAACTTCGCCGGTCAGGTACCCGTGCTCGATTACGTTTTCGGGACGTTGCATTTGCCGCGCGGGCGCAAGCCAACCAAATACGGGCTGGATCAGCCGATCCCGCAGACCTATGCGGGCGCAGCTGCTTTATCTGTTTCACAGAGCTTCCACGTCGGCGCGTACGCGGCGGCCGTGACGCTGACCCGCTATCATCTTGCTGCGGGCGATTCCGTCGCGTGGGAAATAGCTTGGCGGTCCCGAGAGGACTACGCGAGCTAGTTCGTGGCAATTGGTTAGGGTGGCAAACCACTCTGCCGGCGCCCATTGGGACGCGACGACTTTTCGCCCTAGTGGCAAACTCCGTTGCCGCGCTGCCATGAAGTCGACGTTCGACACTGCCGCTGCATTCACGAGAACTAGGCGTGAGATTGAGCGGCATGGCAGACACCAGGGCGCGGCTGACAGCGATGACTTGCCCCGCTGGCTGATTGCTTGGGTCTGGTTCAACCCGCAGGCAGAGGATCAGATCGGTGCGGTCATGGAGTGCGCTCGGAGAATAGGTCGCGAGTGCTTCACGCCCGCGGACGCTGAAGCCGTGCTGGAGGAGGCCGCGAGCACCCCAAAGCAGATGAAGGCCGACGAACTCGCCAAATGGCTGGGCGTCACCTACGTCGAGCGTCAAAAACTGGGCCTTACGAGGATTGGCGCAAAGGATGTCGGGAAGCGGTCGCGGACGATATTGCGCAAGCTACGGGATCGGCGAGCTAAGGAGCGGAAGCGTCGAAGTCAGGGTGCCATCCCGCGGGTTGAATACGAGGCCAAATCGCTCTCGAAGACACAGCCTTGGTTGGCCGTAAACATCAGCCGCCGGACCTGGGAACGGCACAGAAACAAGCTGGGAACGTCGGTTGTCGCAGGTCTGTCTACAGCAGTCTTTCTTAAACCTACCGACAGACTTGCGTCAGCCGCGAGACCGGAAGCAAGGAGTTGCCGAGGAAGAGTTCGACCCTTTGCGGCTTCTGTGCCCCAAGCGTCAGCCGTGGCTAGTGGGAAGAACTTCGCCAAATCGGCTGTCGATGGACTGCAATCAAACCAGGGAAAAAATCGGGTCGATCTTCGGGCTCATTTTGGCGCCCATGAGAAACCGAGAGGCTTCGTCTGCGATAGTCCAAGCGAGGAGCTAAAGAACTTCGTTCATCTTCGAAATAGCACCTGCGCTCGGCCGGCCGCTCCTGGCGCGAGTGGTCATGAACGCGAATGGGCCGAAATACACGGCACGCCAAACGCAGCGTGAGGAAACAACATGTGCAGAAAAAATAGGAGTTAGTCATGCAGACTGCAAGGAAGCCCAAGCCTGAGGTGCATGTGCATGATGTTTCGAAATTGAAGGGCCAGCTCAAGGTCATCGGCGGGTCGATGTCCGACGACTGGAACAACATCCTTGCCAATCAGACGGTTAAAACACTGTGGCTAAAATCCGCAGATGCCGAAGAGGTAAATCGGCAACGTCACGCGGCAGTTGATGTCTTGATCGGCTTGGCACCGCGGGACGAGTTTGAGGGAATGGTGGCCGCACAAATCATCGCCTGTCACAACGCCTCTATGGAATGCTACCGGCGGGCGATGATTCCCGAGCAGTCATTCGAGGGCAGGCGCGAGAACCTCAACCAGGCGAACAAGCTGTCCCGCACCTACGCGACATTATTAGAATCTCTCAATCGCCACAGGGGCAAGGGCGCGCAGAAGGTCACAGTCGAGCACGTCCACGTTCACGCCGGCGGCCAGGCGGTGGTCGGCATGGTCGAGACCCCGGGGGAGGGGGATCGCCCGAAATCAGAGGATCAACCCCATGCAAAGCAGATTGCCCATGCACCTCAGCTTGCGATGCGGAGCGAAGACAAGGAGCGGGAGCCAGGGCCGATCGCCCGCGATGCCAAACGGCCGATGCCGGATGCACGGGGGACCATCACCGGGCGCTCCGAGGAGGAATAAGAACGCCTACAAGCACGGGCTCTATTCGGCGAAGGCCATTGCTCGCCGGAGATCAATCTCGATGCTGATCCGGTCGGCGCGGCGGCAATGCTCCTAACCGGAGCCGTCTGCCAAGCGGTGATGAAGCTGTGCCACGCATTCAGGCTTCGTGGGGAAGTGCGATAAGCGTCGTACTCACCATAGGGGCAAGGTCGGCTGAACGACCCGCGGGCTGTGCGCCTCCATGAAGGCCACCGTCCCTTCCATGAGTTCGTAATCTTCACGCTCGGCAATCTCGTGAACCTTGCGTGCCATCGCCTCTGAAACGTCCCGCGACCAGCCTTCATCCACGTTGAGTGCTATGACCCGCAGAGGCCACCCATACCGGCCGTGCAGCAGGTTCTGGACGACCGTTGTGGCGTCTGCTTCGGCTGGATCGGTCTCGATGTACGCAAGTCCGGCCCGGCCGAACCGGCAAAGGACGAGATGAATATCCGCGTCAAGGGATGAGACGAGGGACGCATTGGCCATGATGCACGCTCACCGGATTACAGGCACAAAGTTCGGTTCCCGCCTCAAAGAGGGTCAGGGAAGAACTGAATGCGTGATTGGTGGCTCGGCATAGGTGACCTACGACTATTGGGGATGCGCGAAACTAGTCACCGAGCCGAGCCATATCGATTCTCTCACCGCTCGATCCCGCCCGCGAGTCCTCGTCACCAGCAGGGTGAACAGGAAGTTAATGGGCGC
>DATHDZ010000102.1:0-2348 GCA_035318785.1 Micropepsaceae bacterium | reverse complement strand
ACGGTCACAAGTAGCCGGCTTTGCGCAGACGTTCGAAGGCGTCCTCGGATTCGTGGTCCATGGCGCGGCCGGAGCGTTCCGGAATCCTGGTTGCCTCAAGCTCAGCGATGATCTCATCGATGGTCCCAGCGTTCGATTGGACCGGAAACGTAATGTCCGCATCGCCGAGCGAGCGGTAGCGTTTGCCGTCGCGCGCCAAATAGAGCGGGATGATGGGAATGCCTTCGCGCTTGGTATAGGCCCAGATGTCGCTTTCGGTCCAATGCAGGAGCGGATGCACGCGCAGATGCGCGCCCGGCGGCGGCGAGGCGTTGAAGTGGTTCCAGAATTCGGCCGGCTGATCGCGCACATCCCACAGGCCTTCGGCGCCGCGCGGGGAGAACACGCGCTCCTTGGCACGGGTGGCCTCTTCATCACGCCGGATGCCGGCGACCAATCCGTCGAAGCCGTGCTTGGCGAGCGCGAGCTTGAGACCTTCGGTCTTGCGGGCGGCCGAGCGCGCGGCGGGCGGCAGGGTCGGATCGATGGCGTCGATCGGAGGACACGGCTCGACCAGCAGATCGAGTTGCCACTCCTCGGCGTAGCGGTCGCGAAACGCATACATCTCCGGAAACTTCTTGCCGGTATCGACGTGCATGGCCGGGCAGGGCACTCGGCCGAAGAAGGCCTTGCGCGCGAGCCAGATCATCACGTTGGAGTCTTTGCCAAGCGACCAGAGGATGGCGATGCGCTTGAGGCGCGCGAACGCTTCGCGAAGGATGAAAACGCTTTGCGATTCCAACTCGTCCAGGCGGTCCAACTGCGTCACGTCGACCGCGCTCGCCGCCGACCCCTGGGCGGGAGCAATAGCGGTCTCTTTTTTGGTACCGACCCTCATTTTTCTTCCACGCTTACATTCACAATTGGTAGAATATTTTTCTATTTGCGGTAGGGTTCGCCTTTGTATATGGCAAATAATTCTCGTCAACCCGAAAGTTTCCCCAATGAATTTTATGCAGCAATTTTTCCGGCTCCTGCGCCGGCCGCTCGCAAAAATCCAGCCGGGCGTGCGGCAAAGAATCCCGCGATCCGATCGGGGCGTTTGCGCGTTAGCTTCCAGCGCGTCCGGGATGCAACGATCGGGGTCGAGCGAGGACGTGGCTCTGGAACTGGCTTTGCCGCCGTCATTCGGAATTTGAAGTACGATCCATGAACGGGAACGTCGTGGTTTCAACGCAGGCAAAGTGCGGGCGCGCACAGGCGCGAACCGCTTTTCGAGGAAGCGCAGCAGGCGAGGTGGAACGGCAAAGCCGACACCACGATCGGAATGCCAGACAACAACTCGCTTTGGCCGGGCGATGCCGGCCGCCAGGGGTCATCATGACACGCTTCGTTGCGGGTCTCGTGCTCACGGCTGCGCTGACGGGAGCCGCACATGCCGCCGACGTCACGCTCCTCAATGTCTCCTATGACCCGACGCGGGAGCTTTACGCCGCGATCAACAAGGCGTTCGGCCCGAAATACAAGGCCGAGACCGGCAAGACCATCGAGCTCAAGCAGTCGCATGGCGGTTCGGGCCGGCAGGCGCGCTCCGTGATCGATGGACTCCAGGCCGATGTGGTCACGCTTGCGCTCGCCTACGATATCGACGAGATCGCCGACCGCGGGATCCTCGCGGCGGATTGGCAGAAGAAGCTGCCGCAGAACGCGTCGCCCTATACGTCGACCATCGTTTTTCTGGTGCGCAAGGGCAATCCGAAGGGCATCAAGGATTGGGATGATCTGGCCAAATCCAACGTGAAGGTGATTACGCCCAATCCCAAGACCTCCGGCGGTGCGCGATGGAATTATCTCGCTGCCTGGGGTTACGCGCTCAAGAAATACGGTGGCGAAGACAAGGCGCGCAATTTCGTTCAGAGCATCTACAAGAACGTCCCGGTGCTCGACACCGGCGCGCGCGGATCGACGGTGACCTTCGTCGAGCGCAACGTGGGGGATGTCCTGATCGCCTGGGAAGACGAAGCGTTTCTTTCGATCAATGAGTTCGGCAAGGACAAATTCGAGGTCGTCGTCCCGTCAGTCTCCATTTTGGCAGAACCGCCGGTCGCGGTGGTCGACAAAGTGGTGGACAAGAAGGGGACCCGCGCGCCGGCCGAAGCCTATCTCAAGTTCCTCTACACGCCGGAAGGACAGGAGATTGCTGCCAAGCATTTCTATCGTCCGCGCGATGAGCTCGTAGCGAAGAAATATGAAGGCAGCTTCCCGGAGGTCGACCTTTTCTCCATCGACGACCTGTTCGGCGGCTGGAGGAAGGCGCAGACCACGCATTTCAAGGATGGCGGTATATTCGACTCCATCTACGCCCAGTG
>DATHDZ010000101.1:0-15951 GCA_035318785.1 Micropepsaceae bacterium | reverse complement strand
GAGACCGAACATCACGATCACGCCATTGGAGATCGTGTTCATCGGCTCGACCGGAAAACTGGTCGAGGTGGCGGACATCGTCTCGCAATAGATGGGTCCAAACGTGAACGGAGGCATGGTGGTGTCGCGGCGGCTGAAGCGCACCGGATCATAAGGGGCTTGGGCCGCCCTGGAAACGGGAACTCACCGGAATGTCACCGCAAAGGACGACCCGATTTCGCCTCCACCCGACGGCTCCGCCGTCCGACCCCCGATCAAGTCAAGTCGGGGGCAGGCTCTCCCCACAAGGGGGGAGGTCATTGACGAGCCCTAAATCTGAGTTAGCAGGTGATCGCCGCTCGAAACGCCAAAAGCGCCCGGCTCCTCCAGATTGAACTGTTTCACCACCCCGTTTTCGACCAGCATGGAGTAGCGGCGGCTACGCCGTCCCATGCCGTTCTTGGTCATGTCCGCCTCGACGCCAAGAGCGCGCGCGAAGTCGCCATTGCCGTCCGACAGCATGGTCACAGCATCGGCCTTGTTTTGCTGGCCCCAGGCACGCATGACGGCCGGATCGTTCACTGCGGTGCAGGCGACGACATCGATGCCTTTCTTGCGCAACGCATCGGCATTGTTCGCAAAGCTCGGCAGGTGTTTCGCGGAACATACCGAGGTGAAGGCGCCCGGCACGGCGAAAATCGCAACGCGTTTTCCCTTGAAAAACTCGTCTGTGCTGACTTCCTGGGCGCCGCTCTCCGTAACTTGCCTGAGCGTTGCCGACGGAATCTTGTCACCGACTTTGATCATTTCTTTCCCCTGTCTGATGGCCGAGGGGGCTTTTAGCCCACCCGGAGGGCTCCCGAAAGGCCGAACCCGGCCGCGATACTCTTTGCGTCCGCCGTGCCCACGAATAAGCTGTGGCCATGGCGTCCTCTCGTGACCCAAAGATTGACCAAGGCGAAAGCTTTCTCGAAGGCAAGCTTCTGATCGCCTTGCCCGGCATGACCGATGAGCGCTTTGCCCAAACGGTGATCTATATCTGTGCCCACTCCGCCAAGGGTGCGATGGGCATCGTGATCAACAAGCCGATCCCCGGCCTTTCCTTCGGGGAGGTCCTCAAACAACTGCAGATCGATACCAAGCCCTTGATCGGCGAGTTCCCGATACTCTATGGCGGGCCGGTCGAGACGGGGCGCGGCTTCGTTCTGCACAGCGGCGACTATGAAGGGAGCGATTCCACGCTTCCCGTATCAGAGGACATCTCGCTCACGGCAACCCTCGATATCCTGCGTGCGCTGGCCGAGGGGCGCGGACCCAAGCAGGCGCTATTCGCCCTGGGTTACGCCGGCTGGGCGCCGGGTCAGGTCGAGACGGAGTTCCAGAGGAACGGCTGGCTTCATTGCAAGGCCGATCCGTCCTTGGTTTTCGGCGTCGATCCGGAAGCGAAATGGCGCACCGCGCTGCAACGCCTCGGGATCGGGCCCTCCGGCCTCGTAGCCGATGCGGGCAGAGCCTGAGCGAAGTGCGTTCTGTCAGCATCAAAATTTTGATCGTCATCCCGGCCAAGCGAAGCGAGAGCCGGGACCCACCGAGTCAACTGTCCCAGTGGGTCCCGGATAGCCGCTGACGCGGCTTCCGGGATGACAATTGAATTGAACGGATGGCTTGAATGCGCTCCGCTCTAGCTCAACTTCCCGGTCTCAGCCTACATGAGCCATGGCGATGAAATTCGCCACGTCCACCGGCGGTAAGGGCATTCCGAAGAGATAGCCTTGCGCGTATTCGCAGTTCATGTGCCGCAGGCGCACGGCTTCCTCGCTGGTTTCGACGCCCTCGGCCACCACCGCGAGTTTCAACTCATGCGCGAGCGAAACAATCGATTTCAGGATCGCGACACCCGCTTTTTCATGCGACGCCGTAATGAAACTCTTGTCGATCTTGATGGCTTCGAAGGGAAAGCGCCGAAGATGGCTGAGCGCGGAATGTCCCGTTCCGAAATCATCGACGGCGAGGCCGATGCCAAGATCGCGCAGCCGCTGTAGGGCAGCGACCGCACGGTCGGCACCCTTCATGACGGCACTCTCGGTGACTTCCAGTTTGAGAGAACGTTTTACGATGTCGGCGCTGTTGAGCAGCGATCCAATCTCTTCGACAAAAGCCTGATCGGCGATCTGCCGCCAAGCCACGTTCACGCTGACGAACAATGGCGGCTTCATGGGGAAGCGCTTCTGCCACTGCGCGAGATCCTGCACCGCGCGCTCCAGCGCGAAGCGGCCAAGCCTCAAGATAAGCCCACTCTCCTCGGCGTGAGGCACGAAGGATTCCGGTTCGATGACACCGCGCTCCGGGTGGCGCCAGCGCAGAAGCGCCTCGAATCCCGCAACCTGACCGTCGCTGAGCCGGATGATCGGCTGGTAGTAAATGTGGATCTCGCCCCGGTCGAGGGCCTGGCGCAAATCCGCTTCCAGCGCCACGTGATCGTGAGGTTCGCCTTCGGCGAAGGTCTTGGAATAGAGCGCAACCCGCGCGCCTCCTTCGCGCTTCGCGGCGATCATTGCCATCTCGGCCTGCGTCAGCAGATCCGGCCCGTCCTCTGCGTAGGCGCCCGATGCCACGCCGACGCTGGCAACGAGATAGACGTCGCGATCCGCAATAGCGAAAGGCGTGGCCGTCACGGCAAGCAGGTTCTCGCCGAATGCGCGCAGATCGCCAATATTAAGCGCGAGAGCCGCAAACATGTCGCCGCCGACCCGGAAGAAGAACAGACGGCCGGCGTTGCGCTCCGTCACGAAGCGATGCTCCAACCGCTCCACGAAGGCCGCGAGCGCGACATCGGCGCCGTCACGGCCCAAGCTGTCGTTCACCGCCTTGAAGCGATCGAGGTCAAAGACGGCCAGCGCCAGATGCGGAAGCTCGCCGACCAGGTCATCGAGCCGGCTCTGGAGTGCAGCGCGGTTGCTCAATCCGGTCAGCGCATCGACAAATCCCGGCGCCTCGGACGCGTCCAACATTTTGCGCGCCGTGACATCGGCGATCAGCCCAAGGCAGCGCTCGGCTTCGCTTGCCTGTCCGGTCATCGTAGCGCGCAACTCGCACCACGCGATGCGGCCGCCAGCCGCGCGGACGCGAAACTCCACCCGAAACGCCGTACCGGTGCGATGCCGATACGTCTCGAGCGCCTCTTCGTAGACATTGCGGTCGTCGGGATGGATGCGTTCAAGCCAGGTTTCGCGGTTGAGCTCGACGGCGCCGGCAGGCAGTCCGATGAACGAGGCCGCTTCGGCCGAAAGCGAGAGCAGCCCCGTTTCGAGATCCAGATCGAACACGCCTTGGTGGGAGGCCATGACCGCCGCCAGCTCTCGCGTGTGCTCCATCACTTCGTCGGTGATGGTTGCCTGTACGTCATCGTCCTTGTGGGCTTCGTGAAGCTGGCGCAGACGTCCCACCGAATGCTCGACCGTCAGCGTGGTCGCCAGCGCTACCAACAGCGCTCCCGCCGCAGAAAATCCGCCGATGGCCCCCGTCGCGACCAAGTTCACGCCAAACAAACCCAGCGCGTTCAACCCGGCGGCGGTCGTGACCAGGGCGAAGATCGTTGCCGCCGGAGCGAGCCGCCGCGCGGAAGCGATCCCAATTCGCCCGCAATGGGCCAGATAGCCCGCTGCGGCGGCTGCGCCAACGATAGCCAGGAGCCGTGTGAGCAACCCGGCGAAGGGCAGACCGGCATAGGCCGCGACTCCGATGACGACGACCGCGAGTGCCACACGGTCGCGCCATTTCGCGGCACGCGGGTAGATCGCCTCGAGCGGCGCTACGTAATCCACCAGCCTGATGGCAGCAGACATGGCCAGTGCGAGCGCCAGCGCGAAGAGCGAGTAAGGTCCACCCGGCGTGGTGAGGCCACTCTGATCGAAAATGCCGGTGACAGTGAGTTGTGCAATCAACACCGCACCCAGGAAAAGTGCGGCCCAGCGCGGGAAAATCCGGGATGTGAGCACCGCCCCGCCAGCCGCAAACGCCATCGCTGCCATGAGCAGTCCCGACACCAGGCCTGCGAGCACCGCGGCCTGACGGTTGTTGGCGATCAAAGCGGGTTCGGTCCAGGCAAGAATCGTAGGCCTTCCGGTCACATATTCGAAATGAAGCGCCAAGGTCCCTGAACGGCCCGGCGGGACGAACACGCGGAAGGCATTGGCTCCGAAAGCAACCGCGCGCTCGATAAGGATCGCCGGGTCGGACACCGCCGCTTCGGCAAGCATCGGACGCCCCGCCGGCGGGGTAATAGCAAGGCCGGCGCCGGGCGGGTCGGCTGCCGTGAGCACGCGTGCGGCCGGCGTCTCGCCCCTGTTCTGCACGGCGATGGTGAACCAGGCTCCGTTCGGATCGGAAGGATCGTCGCGACCGCGCGGCGCGGCGGAAGGACCAAGATCGATCACCGGTTGCGGCGTGGCAAAATCGATCGCCGTGGGCACGGGCGCTTCATCTGCACGCACGCTCACCGCAATCGAGAGAAGCACAAAGATCGTCGCAAATAGGAAGCGCGGAAGATTCAATGGAAGCCGCCCGATTTCAAGGCGCGCTACCCTACAGGCGCGTCATCTTCAAGCAAAGCAAAGAGAATGTGGTCGCGCCATTCGCCATTGATCTGGAGATAGCTCCGCGCCCTCCCCTCCTCGCGAAATCCCACTTTGAGAAGCAGGCTGCGCGAGGGCTCGTTTTCGGGGATGCAGGCCGCTTCCAAACGATGCAGTCCCAGCACGCCAAAAACGAAAGGCAACATCGCATTCAACGCCGCAAACATATGGCCCTGCCGCGCGTAACGCCCTCCGACCCAATAGCCGACCGCCGCCGATTGGGTCACGCCGCGCCGCACATTGGAAAGCGTGCAACCACCCATCAGAAAATCGTCGGGCGTACGGAACAATAGGAACGGATAGGCAAGGTCGCTGCGTATCTCGCGCTGATAGCGACGCAAGCGCCGGCGGAAGGCGGCGCGCGTCAGTTCGTCGGGCGCCCAAGTCGGCTCCCACGGTGCGAGAAATTCGCGGCTTTCATCGCGCAGTCTCGACCATTGTGCGTAATCGGACATTTGCGGGTAGCGCAGCGAGACGCCGTCGCCCTGGAGAACCGGCTCGCGGCCACCGGGAAAGATCATGCCGCGCGTGAACATGGATCACTGCGCATCGGAAAGCGCGAGCTCGCGGCCAAAACGATGCGCAAAAACATCGCGCGACTCCAACCGTTTCACGGGGCCGACCGCCGCTATTGCCGGATCGCCGCGCCGGCAAAGCGCCGCTGCGAAACGGCGCAACGCCGCGGCGTCGACTGCGTCCACCCGACCGATCAATTCTTCAATATCGAGCACGCGCCCATAGCTGTAGAGGTGTCCCGCAATCAGTTCGCAGCGCGCATGTGGGCTCTCCAATCCCATGAGCAGCGAAGCCTTGAGCTGCGCACGAGCGCGAGCGGTCTCTTCCTCCGTGGTTTGAAACGCCATCGCCTCGAGTTCGGCGGCGATCAGCGGCGCCACTTCGCCCGCCTTGTCCTCAGCCGTGCCGGCATAGATCCCGATCATGCCGGTGTCGCGATAGGAGTGTGAGAATGCATAGATCGAATAACAGAGGCCGCGTTTCTCGCGTGCCTCCTGAAACAGCCGAGAGGACATGCCGCCGCCCAAAGCGGTGGCGAAAACCTGCGCCGTGATGGCGTCCGCATCCGCGGATGGGACCCCCTGGAACGCGAAGGCGAGATGTGCCTGTTCGAGATCGTCATCGCCGCGGATATCGCCGCCACGAAAGCGAGCCGGCTCCGCGATGCGTTCGCCGCCCTCGGTAAGGGGCGCGAACAGCGTCTGTCCCGCTTCCACCAGCGCATCATGATCGACGGCGCCCGATGCGATCAGCATCATGGCGCCCGCGCGATAATGCTTAGTCATGTAGGAAACAAGGTCGCGGCGCGAAAACCCGGCGACGGTTTTCTCGCTGCCGAAAATCGGCCAGCCCATCGGCTGGTCGGGATAACAGGCCTCCTGCAGGAAATCGAAAATGAGATCATCGGGCGTGTCGCGCGTCTGACCGATTTCCTGGATGATGACCTCGCGCTCGCGCGCCAGCTCGCCCTCCTCGAAGGTGGAATTGAGCAGAATGTCGGCGATCATATCGAGCGCGAGGCTGACATCATCCTTCAGCACACGGGCGTGAAACGCCGTTTGCTCCCGACTGGTATAGGCGTTGATATCGCCGCCGACGGCTTCGATCTCGGTGGCGATGTCCTTGGCCGACCTCATTGTCGTGCCCTTGAACGCCATGTGTTCGAGCATGTGCGAGAGCCCCGCCTCGGCCGGGTATTCGTGCCGTGCGCCGCAATTCACCCACACACCCAAGGCCGCACTCATAAGGTGAGGCATGGGATCGGTTGCGACAATGAGGCCGGAAGGGAGCCGCGTGATTTGGACGGTCATGTCTTCTTTATGCGCTCCATGATGAATTCCTCGACCGCCCCCTTGGCGTTGGGAAGGACAGTGTAGCGCTCTTCGCGGGTCAACAAATCACTCAGATGCGGGGGTAATTCTGCTGGTTTTCCAATGGCTTCCGTGACCGCGCCGGAGAATTTCGCAGGGTGGGCGGTCGCCAGCGCCACGAGGGGGCCCTTCAGCTCGGCGCTCAGTTTTTCACCCGCTGCGATGCCCACGGCGGTGTGCGGATCGATGACGATGCCATTTTCCTTGTAGACCCGGGCGATGGCGGCGATGGTTTCTGCATCGTCGGCGCGCGCGGCGAGATAGCGCTCCTTGAGGACACGCAGCACCGATGGCGGTATCGCGAGCCGGCGCGTTGCCGTGAAATCGCCCATCGCTTGCGAAACCCAAGCCGCGTCGCGGCCGGACGCTTCGAACAGCGCGCGCTCGAAATTGCTCGCGACCTGGATATCCATGGACGGGCTCCAGGTCTGCTGCGCTTCGCCGGCGCTATAAGTTCCGGTCTCGAGCGTGCGCGCCAGGATATCGTTGGCATTGGTGGCGATGACCAGGTGATTCACGGCAAGACCCATACGGGCGGCCGCCTCTCCCGCGAAGATGTCACCGAAATTGCCGGTTGGAACGACGAAATTCACGGGCCGCGCCGAACCCACGCCGAGCGCCGCCGCGGCCGTAAAATAATAAACGCATTGCGCCATGATGCGCGCGAAGTTGATCGAGTTCACCGCGGTAAGCTTGGTGCGTGTCGCAAAATCGGAATCGGCAAAGAGCGCCTTCACGATGGTTTGCGCGTCGTCAAATGAACCTTTGAGCGCGATGTTGTGGACGTTGGCATCGAGCACCGTCGTCATCTGGCGGCGCTGCACATCCGAAACACGACCGTGCGGATGGAGCACCACGACATCCACATTGGGTTGTCCACGAAGCGCAGCAATCGCAGCGGAGCCCGTGTCGCCCGAAGTGGCAACGATCACGGTCGCGCGACGATTCTGTTTTGCGAGCAGGCGGGCAAAGAGCCGGCCCAGGAGCTGCATCGCAATATCCTTGAAGGCGAGCGTCGGACCGTGAAACAATTCGAGCAGGAAGAAATCCGGCGCCAGTTGTACAAGCGGCACCACCGCGTCATGTGCAAAGCCGCTATAGGCAGCCTCGACATCGGCTTGAAATTCCTCCCTCGTGAAGGCATCACCGATGAAAGGCCACATCACGCGCAACGCGACTTCGGAATAGGACAGACCGGCGAACTCGCGTATCGCCTCCTGGCGGAAAAGGGGCCAATGCTCCGGCAGATAGAGACCGCCGTCCGGCGCCGGGCCGCCGAGCAGGACGTCGGCAAACTCCGCCCCCGCCCCGCCTCTGGTGCTGATGTAATACATTCGCCGGCCTTGCTCTTTCGTGTCGCCGCCCGCCGAAGCGGACTGTCCCGTCAACCGATGCCAAGCCGGCCGCGGGAGCGGTGATAAAACAGATAAACCCCCGAAAGCGCCAGCGCGAGGCCGAACCAGGTCACGGCGTATTGTAGGTGATCGTTGGCAAATTCCACCCTGGTCTGCCCGCCCAAGGGCCAGCCTCCTGGATTGGGTGTGGCATCCGCCTCGATGATGAGGGATGGCACAATCACGCCCGCCGTCTTGGCCATGCTCGGCACATCCTTGACGAACCAGAGGCGGGTATCTGTGTTCGGGGCCGGGGTGAACAAGCCCGGTTGTTGCGAGAGCCGCAGAACGCCCGTCAACGAGACCTCGCCCGTCACCTGAGCCGCCTGGCGCGTCTTGGATTCGTGCAAGGCTTCCGGCACGAAGCCGCGGTCGATGAGGACCGTTCCACCATCCTTGAGTACCAGGGGCGTGACGATATCAACTCCGACAGCACCCTTCGGCCCCCGGGAGAAAACATAAATTTCCTTGTCGTGCAGGAAATGCCCCGTCACACGGACATGCCGCCACTCGGCGTTCGCAGCGCCCCGAGCCAGTGCGTCGGCAAGCGGCACAGGTGGCGCGCTGATGCCCGCTTGCACCGTGGCGATCAACGCCTCCTTCTCGTGCAGGCGTTCGATCTGCCAGATACCGAGACCGACCAGCAGTGCGAGACCGGGCAGAAACCACAGCGTCGGAATCAACATGGGCCGGAAGCGGATCACGCTTTTCTACTTCACCTTTCGTCCTTCCTCAGCCCGGTGCTTGTATTGAAGCACGATCAACCCCGCCTTGAGCGGACGAAGCAGCGCGAGCGAGAGGATGACAACCGCCGGGCCCCAGATCACCGCATGCACCCAATAGGGCGGCTGAAACCAGACTTCGGTGAGAAGCGCGCTTCCCGCGACGATCGCGCCCACGATAAGGATCACGAATACCGCGGGCCCGTCGCCGGCCTCAAAGCGCGAATAGTCGAGCCCGCACGCCGAACATGCGGGCGCCATTTTCAAATAGCCGCGAAACAGCCGACCCCGTCCGCAACGCGGGCAGCGAGCAAGGAGCGACGCAACGGCGACCGAAGGTTCGGTCCCAGGCGCGCCATCGATCATTCCACAATGGCGCTGGCGCCCCAGACATAAATCCAAGCGAAGAGGAACAGCCACACCACGTCGACGAAGTGCCAGTACCAGGCGGCGGCTTCGAAGCCGAAATGGCGGGTGGGCGTGAAATGCCCGGCGATGGCACGCCCCAGGCACACGATCAGAAAGATCGTCCCGATGATCACATGCAAGCCATGGAAACCCGTCGCCATGAAGAACGCCGAGCCATAGATCGCGCTGAGATTTCCCATCCCGGATGTCAGATGTTTATGGGCCTCATCGGTGAAGGGCATCAGCTGGGCGTGATTGAGGCCGAAGGTGAAGGCGGCGTGGCTGTATTCATAGGCTTGCACAGCCGTGAAGCTCATACCCAGAAGCACGGTGACGATCAGTCCTTGGATCGCGCCCTTGCGGTTGTTGTTCAGGATCTCATGGTGCGCCCAGGTGACCGTTGCGCCGGACGTGAGAAGGATCAGCGTGTTGAGAAGCGGAAAATGCCAAGGATCGAAGGTAACGATTCCTTGCGGCGGCCATTGGCCGATCGAGACATCGGCAGGAAACAGCGCGGAATTGAAGAACGCCCAGAACCACGCGAAGAAGAACATCACTTCGGAAGCGATGAAGAGGATCATGCCGTAGCGCAGACCCAGCTTCACCACCGGAGTGTGATCGCCGCGAACGATGGACTCCCGCACCACGTCCCGCCACCAGCCGGCCATCGTGTACAGGACGAGGACGAAGCCGATGATGAAAACCCAGGGCTGCCCGTTGACCGGCAATCCCCAGAACCCGGTATAGCCGGAGTTCATCCAGAAGACGGCGCCGATCAGCATCAGGAAGGCACCCGCCGCCCCTACGATGGGCCATGGGCTGGGATCGACCAGATGGTAATCGTGATGCACTTCGCCGTGAGCCATGATGTTTGCCTTTCGTGCGTATCAGCCCCCGGGACCTTTCGCCGGTACGGAAGCCGTCTTTCCTTCCGTCTTTTGATTGGTCGCGGGATAGAATGTGTAGGAGAGCGTGATGTCGGTGAGCTTGTCGTCGGCACGATCGGTCAGAATCGCTGGCGCGACAAAGAAGGACACCGGCATGTCCACCGATTCACCGGCCTCGAGCCGCTGCTCGGTAAAACAGAAGCATTGAATCTTGGTGAAATAGCGCGCCGCGGCATCGGGCGCGACATTGAACGCAGCGTGGCCGACGACAGCCTTGTCGCTGCGGTTCACGGCGTGGAAAAACACCAGTCGATCCTCGCCGATCTTCACTTGGACCGAACGGGTCTCCGGCGCGAAAGTCCAGGGAAGCGCCGGGTCCACATTGGTGTCGAAGCGCACGGTGATGATTCGGTCGCCGATCGCGCCCGGTGCCGCGTCGGCCCGGTTCGGCGTGCCGCCATAACCGGTCGCGCGGCAGAACATGTAATAGAGCGGCACGGCCGCGTAGGACGCGCCGACCATGCCGACGACGACCGCAAAGCAGCCGGCGAGCACCGCATCGTTGCGCGTCAATCTCATGGCTCGCTCATCGCCCCTGGCCTAATCCGCCACATGTCCGCCCAGCCGCACGATCGTCATCACGAAGAAGAGCACGACCATAAAAAGCAGGATTCCAGCAATCGCGTAATTGCGCATGCGGCGCGCGCGTTCGAACCGTGCTCTTTGCTCTTCATCCCCATTCATCCCGCGATCAAAGGCGTGATCGGTCCAATTCCCACGCCCGCCTCCACCAGAAGCGCTGCAAAGAGCGCGAACAGATAAAGGATCGACACACCGAACAGCTTTCTTGCTTGCGGCTCCCTTTCCGTATCGCGCTCAGCGGCAACGCGCAGGCTTTGAACCAGGAACCAAAGTCCGATTCCGGCATTCACCGCGAGATAGAGCGGTCCGGCAAAGCCGAGGATGGCGGGGGCAAACCCGCTCGCCACCACAAGCACGGTGTAGATCACGATCTGGCGCCGCGTTTCGGGCTTGCCCGATACGACCGGAAGCATGGGAATGCGAGCCCGCGCGTAATCCTCGACGCGATAGAGCGACAACGCCCAGAAATGGGGTGGCGTCCAGAGGAAGATGATGGCGACAAGAACCAGCGGCGGCAGACCCAGCGAGCCCGTCACCGCAGCCCAGCCGATGGCAGGGGGAAGTGCGCCGGCCAATCCGCCGATGACGATGTTCTGCGGCGTCCGGCGCTTTAGCCACATCGTGTAGACGAAAACATAAAACCCGATCGTAAAGGCCAATAGCGCCGCAGCGACCAGATTGACCAGCAGCCCCATGACGCTGACGGCGCCCACCGCGAGGACCGCACCGAACGCCCTGGCATCTCCCGCCGTCAGATGGCCTTGCGGTACCGGCCGTCCTTTGGTGCGCGTCATCAATGCATCGATATCCGCATCGAACGCCATGTTGAGCGCACCCGACGCGCCCGCCCCCACAGCGATGCAAAGCAACGCGGTAAACGCCGTTGCGACCGGAATAGAGCCAGGCGCGAGAACCAAGCCGACGACACCGGTGAACAACACGAGCGACATCACACGCGGCTTCAGCAGCGCGAAATAATCTCCCACCGTCGCAAAATTGGCGTTTGCGACGGCGATCGATTCCGGTCTCTCAGCGAGTGCGGACACGCTTCATCTGCCTCTAATGGTGACCCACATCCGCGATGCGCGGAAGGTCGTTGAAGGTATGGAACGGCGGCGGCGAGGACAGCGTCCATTCCAGCGTCGTGGCACCAGCGCCCCAGGGATTGTCGCCGGCGACGCGTTTGCGCATGAAGGCTTCGGCCATCGTCAGCAGAAATACCAGCACGCCAACGCCGGCCGTGAACGCGCCGATCGACGAAACGAAATTCCAGCCTGCGAAGGCATCGGGATAGTCCGCGTAGCGGCGCGGCATGCCGGCGAGCCCGAGGAAATGCTGCGGGAAGAATGCCAGGTTCACGCCGACAAACGTGATCCAGAAATGCAGCTTGCCCAGCGTCTCGTTGTACATGTAGCCGGTGATCTTCGGAAACCAGTAGTACCACCCCGCAAAGATCGCGAACACGGCGCCGAGCGACAGCACGTAGTGGAAGTGCGCCACGACGTAATAGGTGTCTTGCAGCACGACATCGACGCCGGCATTGGCGAGCACCACGCCGGTCACCCCGCCCACGGTGAACAGGAAAATGAAGCCGATCGCCCACAGCATCGGCGTGCGGAAGCTGATCGAACCGCCCCACATCGTCGCGATCCAGGAAAAGATCTTCACGCCCGTCGGCACCGCGATCACCATCGTCGCAAAGATGAAATAGGCCTTGGTATCGACGGTGAGACCGACGGTGTACATGTGGTGCGCCCACACGACGAAGCCGATGAACCCGATCGCGACCATGGCGTAGGCCATGCCGAGATAGCCGAACACCGGCTTCCTGGAGAATGTGGCAACCACCTGGCTGATCATGCCGAAGCCGGGAACGATCAGGATGTACACTTCGGGATGGCCGAAGAACCAGAACAGATGCTGGTAGAGGATCGGATCGCCGCCGCCCGCGGGATTGAAGAACGTCGTTCCGAAATGGCGATCGGTCAGCAGCATCGTGATGGCGCCCGCGAGCACCGGCAGCGACAGCAGCAGGAGGAAGGTCGTCACCAGGATCGACCACACGAAGAGCGGCATCTTATGCAGCGTCATACCCGGCGCGCGCATATTGAAGATCGTGGTGATGAAATTGATCGCGCCCAGGATCGAAGAAGCACCCGCAAGGTGCAGGGAGAAGATCGCCAGATCCATCGCCGGCCCGGGCGAACCATAGGTCGAGAGTGGCGCATAGATGGTCCAGCCGCCGCCGACGCCCTGGCCGCCGGAATCACCCTCCACGAACATCGAAAGGACCAGGAACGTGAAGGAGAAGGGCAACAGCCAGAACGAAATATTGTTCATGCGCGGGAACGCCATGTCCGGCGCGCCGATCATCAGGGGCGTGAACCAATTGCCAAAGCCGCCGATCATCGCCGGCATGATCATGAAGAACACCATGATCAGGCCGTGACCGGTGACGAAGACATTGAAGGTATGCGGATCGGCGAAGATTTGCAGGCCCGGCCGCATCAACTCCGCGCGCATCATCATGGAAAGGAACGCGCCGACGAGGCCCGCGCAAATCGCGAATACAAGGTACATCGTGCCGATGTCCTTGTGGTTCGTGGAATAGACGAACCGTCGCCAGCCGGTGGGATGGCCTTCGTGGGCTGCGTGCGCGCCGTGCGCCGCGCCGTGATCGTGTGCACCTGCCATGGCGCTCTCCTCCCGCTTTCTATCAACGTCCCGCAGCGACGCGCGTCGGCGCGTCGACTGAGGCGAATTTTGTTTTTGCTTCGGCAACCCACATGTCGAATGCTGCCTGGCTGACAACTTCAACCGTGATCGGCATGAAGGCGTGGCGCGCGCCGCACAATTCGGAGCATTCGCCGTAATAGATGCCTTCCTTCTCCGGCTTGAACCAGGTCTGATTGACGCGCCCGGGCACGGCATCGATCTTCACGCCAAATGCCGGTATCGCCCAGGAATGGATCACGTCGGCACCGGTGGTGATCAGGCGGATCGTTTTGCCGACCGGCACCATCACGTGATTGTTGGTGCCCAACAGACGCGGCGGCCCATCGGGAACGATCGGCGCCGAGCGGCGATCGGGAACGATCAGCGCATCGAACGTGAAATTCCCATTGTCCGGATATTCGTAGGTCCAGAACCACTGTTTGCCGATGGCTTTCACCGTCATATCGGTCGCCGGGATCACGTCCTCGAAATAGAGCAGCCGGAACGACGGAATGGCGATGGCCACGAGGATCAGCACCGGAACCACCGTCCACAAGACTTCGAGCGTGGTGTTGTGCGTGGTGGCCGATGGCGTCGGATTGGCCGTCGCGTTGTAGCGCACCGCGATCCACGCCAGGAGCCCAAGCACGAACAGGCAGATCAATGTGATGATGACGAGGACGAAATTGTGCAGGCCGATAATGTCGCGCATGCGTTCGTCGCCCGCCTGCTGCAGGCCCATTTGCCAGGGCGACGGCTGTCCTTCGGCGGCTTGCGCGGAAACGGCGAACGCCAGCATCGCGCTCGCGACAAATGCTGTGAACATGCCGAGCTTGCGGATCATGAGGCCCTCATATGGACGTGTGGCCGGCGACGGTGCTCTTTCGGCCCCAGTCCCGGCTTCAGGAAGATTCGACCGGGCGATTTAGTCGGGGTATGGAACCTAAGTCATTGCGACCAGATGCCACGCGGGCGCTTTATCCCCCGGACACGCTTCTCGGATTTCTTCGCTGCAATGCGTGACGGATGCCCATCGGGCCCCTATATATTCAGAGCCCAAGCCCCTACAAATCGAGCGAAACCCATGACCAGCCAAGAAGACCTGTTTTTCACCCAGACGGGCATGGAGCGAAACCGGGTCCAAAACCTGGTCGACAAGACTCTTCACGGGGCAGATGACGGGGAATTGTTCCTGGAATATCGCCAGACCGAGAGCTTCGCTTTCGATGACGGACGGTTGAAGGCCGCTACCTACGATACCACACAGGGCTTCGGCCTGAGGGCCGTGGTGGGCGAAGCCACTGGCTACGCTCATGCCTCCGAGCTCTCGGAAGCCGCGATCGGCCGAGCGGCTGAGGCCGTCAGCGTCGTGAAATTGGGCCATTCGGGCGTCCTCGCCGGACCACCCACCCGGACCAATCTGCACCTCTATACCGACGACAGCCCGCTCGATTCCGCTCCCTTCGACGTCAAGGTGAAGCTGATGGCGGAAATCGATGCCTATGCGAGGGGCAAAGATCCCCGGGTGAGACAGGTCTCCTGCTCGCTCGCCGGCGAGTGGCAGGTGGTGGAAATCCTGCGTCCGGGTGGGGAATGCTACCGCGACGTGCGTCCCCTGGTTCGGCTCTCCATTGCATTGGTTGTCGAAGAGAATGGCCGCCAGGAAACCGGCCATTATGGCGGCGGCGGCCGGCGCGCTTACACTGACTACATCACGCCCGAATATTGGCGCGCGGGCGTCGACGAAGCGCTGAGAAGCGCTCTGGTGAATTTGAAATCCGTCCCTGCACCCGCCGGCGAGATGTCCGTGGTGTTGGGGCCCGGCTGGCCTGGCATCCTGCTTCACGAAGCGGTGGGGCACGGGCTGGAAGGCGATTTCAACCGCAAGAAGACGTCGGCTTTCTCGGGTCTCCTCGGACAGCGCGTGGCGTCCCCCGGCGTGACCGTCGTCGATGACGGCACCATGGCCGGACGGCGCGGCTCACTCTCCATCGACGATGAAGGGACGCCGACGTCGCGGACGGTGCTGATCGAGGACGGAATCCTGAAAGGCTACATGCAGGACCGGATGAACGCCCGGCTGATGGGCGTGCAACCCACCGGGAATGGCCGGCGGGAATCCTTCGCCAGCCAGGTGATGCCCCGCATGACCAACACCTACATGCTCGCCGGCAATCATGCGCCGGAGGAGATTTTGGCCTCGGTGAAGAACGGCATCTACGCGGTGCAGTTTGGCGGCGGCCAGGTGGACATCACGAGCGGCAAGTTCGTGTTCTCGTGCACCGAAGCCTATCGCATCGAAGACGGCAAGATCGCCGCCCCCATCAAGGGCGCGACGCTGATCGGCAATGGCCCCGACGCGATGACGCGGGTTTCCATGATCGGGAACGACATGAAGCTCGATACCGGCATCGGCACTTGCGGCAAGAACGGCCAGAGCGTGCCGGTGGGGGTGGGCCAGCCCACCTTGCGGATCGATGCCCTGACCGTCGGCGGCACCGCGGCGTAACCATCCCCAACTCGCCATGGGCCGGCTCTTAAAGCTTCACACCCAAGCCGGCGAATTCGATCTCCGCCTTGGAATCGATGGCCCGCGAAGCTGCGACATCGGCGTTTCCTCCCGCCGCATCGCCGCTACGCAGTTTGGCGATGCCGCGTTCGAAAAGCGCGTAGGCGTTTCTAGG
>DATHDZ010000100.1:0-14964 GCA_035318785.1 Micropepsaceae bacterium | reverse complement strand
CGGGTTCTCAGCCCCGCTTTTCCTGGGTGACACGACGGGGCGCGCAGCTCCGTCGCTTTCCCGTCGGAATAGACCTCAATAAGAAGATTTCTCGCCGTGCATTCTATGTGCCGTGACCGCTTGATTCGATTGATGCGGAAGCTCCCGGAACAATGGAGGTATTCCATACGCGCGATCATCGTTCTTGCACTTTGTGCGATCGTTGCGGCCTGCGCCTCTGTCCCCGATGTCGATAAAAATCTGGACGCGAGTTCCGGCCTGCAGGGGCCGGTGCGGATCATGGGTGCGCGCGGACCGCTCACCGCTCAGCAAAGCCGGGCGCTGCTCGACCGGATCGGAACAGAGGCCGGCGACGATCTCATGTTGCGGCGCCATGTTGCCATCGAAGAAGCTGTGGCGGAGAGCCCGCTGGTCGCAGGCAACCAGACACATCTGTTGGCCGATGGGGACGAAACGTTTCCCGCGATGTTCCGCGCAATCAAGGGCGCGAAGGATCACCTCAACCTCGAATATTATATCCTCGAGGATATCGAGAGCGACGGCGAAAAACTCAGCGACCTTCTGATCGCGAAACGGCAGGAAGGCGTCGCGGTCAATATCATCTACGACAGTTACGGCTCCGACAGCACGAAGGCGGACTTCTTCACCAAGTTGAAGGCCGCAGGGATCAATCTTGTCTCATTCAATCCGGTCAACCCACTGGACCCGCAATCCCTCAACAATCGCGATCATCGCAAGATACTTGTGGCCGATGGCGCCAAGGCGATCGTCGGCGGCATCAATCTCAGCACAACCTATCAGAGCTCGTCAGTCGGAAAATCGGCAGGCATCAAGGGCAAGCCGGACGCGCGCTGGCGCGACACGGATCTGGAGATCGAAGGGCCGGTCGTCGCGCAATTGCAGACCCTCTTTCTCGAGCATTGGAACGGTCAGAAAGGGACACCTCTCGACGTCCAGAACTTCTTCCCTGTCATCCCACCCAAGGGAACCGAGGTCGTGCGCATCATCGGCAGCACGCCGGATCATGCGATTCCTCGCTACTACGTGACGCTTCTGTCGGCGATCCGCAATGCCGAGAAGAGCATCTGGATCAGCGCCGCCTATTTCGTGCCGACCGACCAGGAGGAGGAGGACCTTATGGCTGCCGCGCGCCGCGGCGTCGACGTTCGCCTGCTGTTGCCCGGTGAAAGCGACTCCCCGCGGGCACTTGCCGTCGGCCATTCCCACTATTCCGACTTGTTGGAAGCCGGTGTAAAGATTTATGAAACTCAAAATCTGGTGCTCCATTCGAAGACCGCAGTCATCGATGGCGTATGGTCGGTCGTCGGTTCCTCGAATTTCGATCGGCGGAGCGTGTTGTTCAACGACGAGGTCGATGCCGTTGTGCTGGGGAGCGCGACCGCACAGGAACTGCAGGCGATGTTCGAGAACGACATCAAGAATGCGAAACAGATCGACCTCGCAGACTGGCGTCGCCGGTCCCTGATAGCGAGGATCAACGAGGTATACTCGACCGTTTGGCAGGACTGGCTCTGAATGTCAGGAAAGCCGCACCTCGCGACATATTGGAATGCCGTTGTGCAGACCATCGCGGTGTTTCTTGTGGTGAGTTCGGCGGCAATGGCCGCCATCTCCACGGGCGAGAAACCGCGCCCTCCCTGCGGCGTTGAGCCCTCTCCGAATTACCCCGCGCTGGACGCCCCGCCCGTCATTAAGCTGTGGACGCAAGCCGACCTCGCAAGCTGGAGTCCTCCGCTATGCACCGCGTGGGCGGGCGGTTCCGCAACGCTCGCCGTCGGGCTCGCCGGCCGTTTTCGCAGCGCGAGCGATGCCGACGCTATGCTCGCCCGGATCGGCGCAGTTTCCTCGCTGCGGGACGTGCGCTATTGGTCCATCACCGACAAACAATGGAACCCGATGTTCGTGCGCGCGACAGCGCTTGATGGACCCGATCCGAAGAAAGCGCGGGTCGATTTTTCGACTTCCGAGATGCGCGCTGGCAGTGACGTCTATTTCCTGGCCGCCGACAATCGTTCGCGGGACGAAGCCGTTTCACGCCTGCATGTAAGGGAGGCGGACAGTGGACACATCATCATCGAAACGGCGAATGTGACGCCGCTGCGTTGGATGTTCCTGTCCTTCGCCGCGCCGGGGAACATCCAGACTTGGTATTTCCTCGATCGCGAGGCGGGCGGATCGTGGCGTTTCTACAGCCTGACCCGCGTGCTGTACGCCTCGCCGTTTTTCGTTCGATTCGTTTCGGGCGAATCTTACGTGAACCGCGCGTTGGCCATGTATCGCCACCTCGCCGGAATTCCCACGGATAGGGATCCGCCGCCCGGGCCGTGAGTTATCGCGAACGCGGAAAGAATGCCCGCTGATTGGTGCGACTGCGCAGGGGCTGGTAGCTCCTGAGCTCATGGGCGTCGCAATAAGGACGGCCCGATTCCGGCCGCCGGCCGCAATAGTGGAAATTCCGATCTGTCGGATCACCGATCGGCCATTTGCAGGTGCGGCTGTTCAAGGTGAGGGTGGTTACGAAGTTTCCGTCCGCGCGCTTGAGGGCCGGAAGCTCGGGATCATGCAGCGCAGTCGGACCACGCGGTTCCACCGTCGCCGGCAGAACAATGCCCTGGCCGCTCGTGCTTTCTACTAAGGCTTGTTCGTCCAGAAACTCGGCCATAATTTTCTCCTTCGAATTCGTCAGGGTTTGCGCCAAACATTTGGCTGCGTGATTCATGTCCGTTTGCGGTTCAACCTGGGCGATGCATCGGCTCTGACCCGCAAGATGCGGAGCGACGCGGACCCTCGCGATTGGCACCGTTAAGCGAAGCTTACATCCAGTATCTCGTACGACCGCGCACCACCGGGCGCCGTAACTTCGATCACATCGCCTGCAACCCTGCCAATGAGGGCGCGAGCAATCGGCGAAGAAATCGAAACGCGGCCATGTTTCAGGTCCGCTTCAAGATCGCCGACGATCTGATATTTCACCCGCGAATCGTTTTCCGTTCCGCCCAGGGTGACGGTCGCTCCGAATGTCACGGTCTTCCCCGAAAGCTTGGAGAGATCGATGACTTGCGCGCGGGAGATTTTATCCTCCAAATCCATCATCCGGCCCTCGATGAAGGACTGACGGTCTTTGGCGGCGTGATATTCTGCGTTCTCCGAAAGATCGCCATGCGCGCGCGCCTCCGCGATCATCTTGATAACGGCGTGCCGCTCGACCGTCTTCAAATGCTGGAGTTCGTCCTCCAGGGCTTTGTGGCCGGCCATCGTCATCGGAATACGTTCCATCCGGTGCACCTCAGAATCCAAAAAACCACGCGAAAGCGGCGTGGTTTCCGCTCAAGTCCATTGCTTAAGCAGTGCGGTAAGCAATCATCATACAGGAAGTCGGCTGTTTCGTCCTAGCGCCCGCTCATGCGAGTCGAATGGGAACAGTGCGCTTCATCTGACGGGAACGCTGTCGCACCGTCTATATAGGCGTGTAGCGATCGCTTTACAATGCAAGCGTGCAACAACTCTCCCGTGACATTTTCACCGGCATGCGATTCACCGTGTAAATATTGACCCTTGACGGTTAATCGACGAACGGATCGGCGGGCGATGCCGCATCGAAATCGATCACGACGGTCTTCACTTCCGTGTAGTGATGAAGCGCCTCGAGTCCGTTCTCGCGACCCATGCCGCTCATCTTATAGCCGCCATAAGGCAGCATCCAATGCGTGGTACGGAACGTGTTGACGGTGACGAGGCCCGCTTCGATCTCCGCCGCGACGCGATGAGCACGAGAGACATCGGACGTCCATAGGCCTGCGACGAGCCCGTACTCCACGTCGTTCGCCAAGCGAATGGCTTCTTCTTCTGTGTCGAACGGCATGACGGCGAGAACAGGGCCGAAAATCTCCTCCTGTGCCAGCCGCGAGCGATTGTCGACATCTGCGAAAACCGTTGGCTCGACGAAATAGCCTCGGGCAAAGCCTTTGGGCCGATTTCCGCCGGCGACCAGACGCGCACCCTCCTGCTTGCCGAGCGCGATATAATGTTCGGTCTTGGCGAGCTGTTCGGCGGAGGTCTGCGGCCCGATATGCGTCGCGCGGTCGAGCGGCATGCCGATCCGAATGGCGCGCGCGCGTGACGCGATTCTGTCGAGGAATGAATCATAGATCGGCCGCTGGACGAAAAGGCGGGAGCCAAGGGAACAGGATTGGCCGGTCGACCGGAAGGCGGACTGCGTCGCGACCACCAGAGCGCGCTCGATATCCGCATCGGCGAAAATGACGTGAGGCGATTTCCCGCCGCACTCGAAGGTGCAGCGTTTCAGATTGCCGGATGCGAGCTGCATGATCTTGCGCGCGGTCGCGTGGCTGCCGGTGAAGGAGATCTTGTTGACGCCGCGATGCGCCGCAAGCGCCGCCCCTGCGGTGGCTCCAAAACCCGGAACGACATTGAAGACTCCCGCCGGGAAGCCTGCCTCCTCGACGAGCTTGGCAATTTCCATGGCTGTCACTGGAGTCTGTTCGGCAGGCTTGAGGACCATGGCATTGCCGGCCGCCAAGGCTGGTCCCATCTTCCAGGAATAGAGCAGGATCGGTGAATTCCACGGCAGAACCGCACCGACCACGCCGACAGGCTCCCGACGCGTATAAGCGAGCGCGTTGGCCCGGATGGGAATCTGATCGCCTTGGATCTTGTCGGCGGCGCCTGCGAAATAGGTCAACCAATCGACGGCGCGCTGGACCTCACCGATCGTGTCGCGCAGCGGCTTGCCATTGTCGCGGCTCTCCAACTCTGCGAGCTTGGCGGCGTCGCGGCGCACCAGTTCGGCAAGCTTTAAGAGGAGCGCGCCGCGCTGGCTGGCGGTGATCTTGGTCTTCCATGGGCCCTGCATGGCAGATTTTGCGGCCTCGACGGCTTTGTCGATGTCCTTCTCGTCCGCCTCGGCGACTTGCGCCCAGACGGCCTCCGTCGAAGGATCGATCGATGCGATAGCCCGGCCTGAATGCGGGACCACCCAATCACCGCCGATAAAAAGACGGTCATAGATTCGCTCGGACAATGTCGTTTCCTCGTGAAATTCGGCCGTCGCTTTGCCGCTGGGACATGCCGCCCGCGCCTTCCGCAGGCGTTTCAACTCACCGGCTGCTTGTTACGGGCTTTACAGCCGTCATAATGGGAACGAAAATTGTTGAGAATTTCGGCGCCCAAGTCAAATCGCCTCGTCCCACGGCGTCGGGTGGCCGCTAACAAGCAAATTTTCGGAGCAGTCGATTGCCTATCCCCGCCTGGCACGAGGCCGTCATTCAAGCCTTCAAAGACAACAATGTCCGGCTGGTCGTCTATGTCCCGGACAATGTCCTGCGGCCGCTGATCGATGCTGTCACAGCAGATGACTTCTTCACCGCCTTCGCCGCGACGCGCGAGGAGGAGGCCGTCGGGATCGTCTGCGGCGCTGCAATGGCCGGCTTGCGCGGTATCGTGCTGATGCAGACGAGCGGTTTTGCGACGCTTGCCAATGTGCTGGCATCCCTCGCGGTCGCCGCGCAGATCCCGGCGCTGCTGATGATCTCCGAGCGCGGCACGCTCGGAGACTTCCAGATCGCACAGGCGATCGTCTGCCGCACGATGCGTCCTGTCCTGGAATCGCTGGGTATGGAGCACCACACCATGACGCGTCTCGACGAAGCGCATTTCATCGTCGATCGCACCATCAAGCAGGCTTACAAGACGCAGGCGCCCGCCGCGCTCATCCTCTCGCCCCTGCTCACCGCACAAAGGACGAGCCCATGAGCCCTGCCCCGGCGAAGCGGAACACCAAGATGATGAACCGTTTCGCGTTGACCACCCGCCTCGTTTCGAAGCTGGAGAACGAGGAAGCGGTCATCGGAGGAATCGGCAATTCCAATTTCGACCTCTGGAATGCCGGAAGGCGGCCCCAGAATTTTTACATGCTGGGGAGCATGGGCCTCGCCGCGCCGATCGCTTTGGGCGTCGCGCTGGCGCAGCCACAGCGTCGGGTCTTCGCTCTGGAAGGCGACGGCTCGATTCTGATGCAGCTGGGATCGTTGGCGACCGTCGCGGCGCTTCGCCCGCGAAATCTCACGATCATCGTGTGGGACAACGGGCTATATCAAATCACGGGCTCACAGCCGACGGCGACATCGGCGGCCGCCGATGTGGTGGAGATCGCACGCGGGGCGGGAATCGTACAGAGCGACTGGGCCAGCGACGAAGAAGACTTTGAGCGGCTGGTCGAGCGGGCGCTCAACGAGGACGGCCCGTGGTTCATCGCGGCGCGCATCGACGGCAAGGCGCCGGCAGCTCAAACCCCGCGCGAACCGGTGAGCATCAAGGATGCGTTCATGCGTGGCATCGGGATGAAGCCGATTTTGTGACGGCAGCCCTGGCGGTGCCGTCCACCTTGGGCGTACTGGCGTTTTCTTTCGGGTATCGCAGTGCTAGCCTTCGCCGCGCCACACAAAGTGCGGCGTTGGGGCGACGCAGATGGCGTTAAGCGAGCAAAGCGCTGTAAGCGAGCTGGGTGCCGCCGCCGGAGTGCAAGCCGCTCCGGCGCAACGCGAGATCATCTACCGGCACACGGTGGTCGTGCGTGTGACGCATTGGATCAATGTGCTGTGCCTCACGCTGCTCTTGATGAGTGGTCTCAAGCTTTTCAACGTTCACCCTGCCCTCTATTGGGGCAATTACGGCTATCGGGGTGCGCCGACCTTCCTCGCAATCGACGGCATGATCGATCCTGAGACGGGACAGCCGGTCGGACTGACCCGCATCGGCGACCACATCTTCGATACCACCGGTATTCTGGGCGTGACTTACGATTCCGACGGACGGCCAAGGCGCGGCGCGTTCCCCGTCGGGGTGACACTGGGAGCCGACCTCGCGCTCGCGCGCGACTGGCATTTCCTGATGGCATGGGCGCTGGTCATCAACGGCGCGGTCTACCTGTTGTTCGGCCTGTTCTCCGGCCATTTCCGACGCGATCTCGCACCGGCAGGCGAACAGCTTCGCCCGCGCCACATCCTCAGCGACATCTGGAATCATGTTCGGCTGCGCCGTCCGCGCGGCGAGGCCGCCAAGCGCTACAATGTGCTGCAAAAGTTCACCTACCTTGCGGTGATTTTCGTGCTGCTGCCGGGGATGGTGCTGACCGGGCTGACCATGTCGCCAGCGGTCACCGCGGTGTTTCCGTTCCTGTTCGACCTGTTCGGCGGGCGTCAGTCGGCACGCACGATCCACTTCCTCAGCGCCAATCTTCTGGTGATCTTCGTGCTGGTCCACGTCATCGAGGTCGCGCTGTCCGGCGTCGTCAACCTCATGCGCTCGATGATCACCGGACGCTATGTGATCAAGCCGGAGCGCACATCATGAGCGGCAACATCATCACTCGCCGAGGACTGCTGGCCGCCGGCGCGGCGACCGTCGGCAGCACCCTGCTGACCGGCTGCGATCCGCTGTTCGAAGGGCAGTCGATGCGCCCGCTCCTCGATTTCGGCCAGTGGATGTCGCTACGTGCGCACCGCCTTTTGCTCGCCGCGCAGCCGCTGGTGCGCGAATACACGCTCGCCGATATCTCGCCGGATTTCCCGCCCAATGGCACAGAGATGCCGGACGGCACCCTCTATTTCGAGTTCATGATTTCCCAGTTCGCCAATTGGCGCCTGAAGGTCGACGGCTTGGTGCGCAAAGAGCTGTCGCTCTCGCTCGACGAGATCAAGAATCTGCCGGCGCGCACGCAAGTCACGCAACACAGCTGCGACGAGGGCTGGAGCGCGATCGGCCAGTGGACCGGAGTGCCGCTCGGCTATCTCCTGCAGATGGCCCAGCTGGCGCCGGAAGCGCGCTATATCGTCTTCCATTGTCTCGATGAGATGACGGAGGGCGAGTTTTATTACGAAAGCGTCGACCTGTTCGATGCCTTTCATCCCCAGACCATCCTGGCCTATGGCATGAACGGCAATACATTGCCGGTCCAACACGGCGCACCCCTTCGCCTCAGGGTGGAGCGCCAGATCGGCTACAAGAACGCCAAATACGTCACCCGCATCGAGGCCGTCGACCGGCTCAATCCTATCGGCGGCGGCAAAGGCGGCTTCTGGGAAGACCGCGGCTATCAATGGTATGCGGGGTTGTGAACAACAGCCGAGGCTACGCCGTCGTAGCCGTGGGAGATTTGCGCATTCGATGGCGGCCTGTTTTCTCAAAGCGATGCGGTCGAAGGAGGGGTGGCGCCCTCATTACCGTCGATCTGCACATAAAGGGCTGCCCCCCAGCGCCTATGATCTGCTCAAAGGATTGCTGGCCCTGATGCAAGAAAGCCCCGCACGGCTTGCGACTTGAGCGCCGCAGTTACTCGGCAGGGACCTTGAAGGCTTCGTAGTTGGGTTTCCTGTGCCCGCGCCGCAGGAGGGCATGGTGCACCCACACCGTCAGATCGATCAGAAGCCGACGAACTCCCATAGGCGGATCGAAATGCGAAGCGAATTCCCGATTGATCTGCAACACGGACCAATAGTTCACGCGCCACTCATGGAAAGCTTCATTGAGCGCGCGCTCCTGACGGGTGTCCACCGCCAGCGAAGAACAATCGCAATGCGCATCGACTCGTACGCCGCCGTTCGGATCGAAATAGAACCTGTGCCGGCTGGGGATGTGGTGAAGCGAACCGTAGGTGAACTCAAAATGGTCGGGGCTCCCGCTGAGAGCCGCAATCATGGGACTGGCATCGAGATGATTCATGAGAACCTCCATTAGGACCACCTCTCGTCCCTCGCGGGGCTAAGGATGGCCCACTTGAAACGCCGTCACGTCGATGGGGATCAACGCGAGCGAGTTCAAATCATTGATTGGGTCGGAACGTTCTCATCGAGGCCCGCGTTGACGGGCACATCGAGAGTTCATGTCGGCAGGAGACCCCAAATATGGCCAGCGAGACATTAAAGAACGTGAAGGTTGCCATCCTCGCGACGGACGGTGTGGAGCAGGTGGAACTCACCGAACCCCGCAAAGCGCTCGAGGCAGCGGGCGCGAAGACAAAGCTCGTGTCGCCGAAAGACCGGGAGATCCACGGTTGGCAATTCAGCGAATGGGGCGACAACTTTCCCGTGGACATCCCCCTCACCGAAGCAAGACCCGAAGATTTCGACGCTTTGCTCTTGCCGGGCGGCGTCATCAATCCGGACAAGCTCAGGATCGAGCCCAAGGCGGTGGCCTTTGCCAAAGCCTTCTTCGATGCGGGTAAGCCGGTAGCCGCCATCTGCCACGGCCCGTGGACGGTGATCGAAACGGGTGCGGCGCGGGGACGCCGGATGACATCATGGCCTTCGCTCAAGACGGACCTTAAGAGCGCCGGCGCCGATTGGGTCGATCAGGAAGCCGTTGTCGACGGCAATTTGGTTACAAGCCGCAAGCCAGACGACATTCCCGCGTTCAATCGCGAAATGATCAAACTGTTCGCGCATGCGCGCGGAGCCCAGCGCGCGGCGTGATCAGCCCCGTCGTCGCGGATAATTGACCCGTCTTTCGGTCCGGCCCGGATTTCCTGCGTTTTTCTGGGCGGCATCGCTCGATGGGATGTTGCCGCCGCAAGGCTTCGGCGACGCCCTACAGTGTTTAATCCCCACACGGCGGTAATCTTTGGCGTCGCGGCTGAAGCGGCATGACCCATGGACATCAAGGAGGGGGCGGAAGACAGCGGATGCCATATTTCGTTATTTGCTTCAGGGACGCGACGGGCGCCTTGCGCGGTGCCATGCCCCCTTGACGGTTGAGGTGGACTACCCTTCTATTTCGCACATGCAGCATTCACTCTTCGCATCTGCAGAAAAACTGGCCTCCATCGTCGGGCGACCGGGGGCTCCCCAATGCGAAGGGCAGCCCGGCCCCGGTCCTTATGAGCACTACGTTCTCGGCAGCGCCTATGACGAGATGTTCACGGCCGAATGGGGCGTCCGGCCTCATTACAGCGAACTCCATCGCAGAGTAGCGACCCTTTCCAGCGAAGAGCTCCGCCGCCGGCAGCAAGCCTGCGAGCAATCCTTCCTGCATCAAGGCATTACCTTCACGGTCTATGGCAACAACCAATCTACCGAACGAATCATCCCCACCGATCTTCTGCCGCGCATCATCGCGGCATCGGAATGGGCGCTGCTGGAGGCGGGGCTAAAACAGCGCATTCATGCGCTGAATATGTTTCTGCATGACGTGTACTCCGATGGCCGCGTGCTGAAAGACGGCCTGGTTCCTCGCACGCTGGTCTACGGTTCTAAACATTACCGCCGCGAGATGCGGGGCCTTCCGGTGCCGCACGGAGCCTATGTCAATGTCTGCGGCACCGACCTGGTACGGCGGCAAGACGGCACTTTCGTGGTGCTCGAGGACAATTTGCGCGTGCCTTCCGGCGTCTCCTATATGTTGGCCAATCGTGACGTCGTGCGCCGGGCGTTTCCCGCAATCTTCCGCAGCGCCGCCGTTAGACCGATTGAACATTATCCGCAGGATCTCCTCGCCACGTTAAGATCGCTGGCGCCACTGCAGGACGAGGTTTCGATCGCGGTCCTCTCGCCCGGTGTGTTCAATTCGGCTTATTTCGAGCACGCCTTTCTGGCGCGTCAAATGGGTGTGGAGCTGGTCGAAGGCCGCGACCTTGTCGTCAATGACAACGTCGTTTATGCGCGTACGACTTCGGGACTAAGGCGCGTCGACGTGATCTACCGGCGCATCGACGACGATTTCATCGATCCGCTTGCCTTCCGCGCCGATTCGACGCTCGGCGTGCCCGGTGTCTTCAATGCCTATCGTGCCGGCAATGTCGTGATCGCAAATGCTCCCGGCACCGGCATAGCAGACGACAAGGCGGTCTACGCTTATGTTCCGCGGCTCATCCGCTATTACCTTTCGGAAGAGCCGATCCTTGAAAATGTCGAGACCTTCCTTTGTCGCGAGCCCAAGATGCTCGCTCATGTTCTCGCCAATCTGGATCGGCTGGTGGTGAAGGCGGTCGGCGAATCGGGCGGCTATGGCATGCTGATCGGCCCCCACGCCTCGCAGGGGGAACGCGACGCCTTTGCGCAGAAGCTCAAGGCGGAGCCGGAGAATTACATCGCGCAGCCTACGATCCAGATTTCGACCGCTCCGTGTTTCGTCGATGGCGGCATCGAGGCGCGTCATGTGGATTTGAGGCCCTTCGTCCTGCACGGGGAGCGAACGACGATTGTGCCCGGCGCCCTGACGCGAGTCGCACTGAAGCGCGGCAGCCTTGTGGTGAATTCCAGCCAGGGCGGCGGCTCGAAAGATACCTGGGTGTTAAGCACATGAGACCCGGGGTCACGCGATGCTGAGCCGGGTCGCGGATAATCTTTATTGGATGAGCCGCTATTTGGAGCGCGCCGAACACACCAGCCGGCTAATCGCGGTCAAACTCGAATCCATGATCGAACAGACGCCGGAAGAAGCGGAAATCGCCTGGGGACGCGTGGTTTCCGCCCTTTCAGGGAAGAACTTCGTGCCCGAAAGCCTGGCAGACGGCTTTGAGATCACCTACACGCTCGCATTCGAACGGTTCAATCAATCCTCGCTGATCAGCTCGCTGCGCTTCGCGCGCGACAATGGACGCCAGGTACGCGAGCAGATCTCGACCGAGATGTGGAACCGCCTCAACCGGCTCTATCTCAGACTCGTTCCGATCGATTTCACGGCGATGTGGAACGAGCAGCCGGGCCATGTCTTCCGGGAAATCGTGGAAGAGCTTCATATGCTCGAGGGGACGACCTATTCGACCATGCGACATGGCGAGGGCTGGCATTTCCTGCAACTCGGCCGCTACATCGAACGTGCGCAACTCGTGAGCCGCTTGCTGGATCTCCATTTCGGGCAGGTGTCGCGTGCCGGAGTCCCACCCAACTATCTCGATTGGCTTGCGTTGCTGCGCTCCTGCACGGCATTCGAAGCCTATTGCAAAGTATACACGGCGAATATCCGGCGCGATCGCGTTGCCGAGTTCCTGTTGTTCGACGCGGAATTTCCCCATTCCGTACGCTTCGCCATCGAGCATCTGACGGCGGCGCTGAGCCACGTTGCCATCGGTGCGCCGGCCTCGCGCCGGGCAGCCTGCGAGAGGCTAGCCGGCCGGCTGAAGGCGAGTGTCGATTTCGGGCAGATCGAGGAACTGATGAGCGGCAGCATCGACCTCTTCCTCGCCAATATCAGCACCCAGTGCGAGCAGATCCACGAAGCGGTTTATGCCGCCTATATCGGCTATGACGCCGAAACCGTGCTTTAGAGGGCGTCAATGTTCTACTCCGTCCGGCACGTCACACGCTTCCGCTACTCCAATCCGGTACGCGAGAGCGTTATGGAACTGAAGATGCAGCCGCGCTCCGAATCGCATCAAGCCCTGCGCAATTTTCAGATCACCACCAAACCGCGGGCACAACTTTATGCGTACACAGACCATTACGGAAACGCCGTCTATCATTTCAACGTTTTGCGAGAACACTCCGAGCTATGGATCGAGGCGCAGTCCGTGATCGAGGTTACTCAAAAGCCGCTCCTCGCGGCTGCTGCTGACTCGCTGGAATGGCAGCGCTACAACAACCTCAATCTCGGTGCCGAACATTATGATCTGCTCGGGCCTTCGGCCTTCGCGCGCGGATCAGGCGAGCTCACGCGTTTCTCCGCGCAGCACGGGCTGGAGAAGCCCGAAGGCGATCCTTTGACGGCGCTCAAGCGTCTGAGCAACGTGATCTATGGCTCCTTTGAGTATGAGCAGGGTATCACGCAAGTCCATTCGCCGATTGAACATCCTCTGGAAGCGGGCCGCGGCGTTTGTCAGGACTTCGCCCATATCATGATCGCCATTGCCCGCGGCTGGGGCGTGCCCGCGCGCTATGTCTCCGGATATCTGTTCCATCGCCGCGAGGACAAGAACCGTTCGGGCGACGACGCAACGCATGCTTGGGTGGAAACCTATCTTCCGAGTTTTGGCTGGGTGGGATTCGATCCGACGAACAATGTCTTGGCCGGCGATCGACATATCCGAGTTGCCGTTGGGCGCGATTACGCCGACGTACCTCCGACGCGCGGGACGTTCAAAGGCGACGCAGACAGCGAATTGGGCGTCGCCGTCACCGTAGAACCGACTTCGGCGCCTGTGCGGCACGAGGAATTTCTGCGCGTGGCGCGTCCGATGAGTTCCTCGAATGAGCGCGCGCCGTCGCCGGAGGGCAACTACTACCAGCAGCAACAGCAGCAGCAATAATAAGAAACGAAGAATTCACCTTATTTGGGGCTTGTTGCCGCGACGATCCAAATAGGAAGACGTCTTGCTATTAGGCGCTGCATCGCTTGATCGCGTCGCCACCTGCGATTGAGCAGACCTTAAGGATTAGCGCCCATTCTGATCCCTGGTCGGCGCTCTTTCGGTCAGAGTTCGGCTGGATAAAAGCTGGCGAATGCCATCCGCGCAAAAATGGCCATTTTCGGGGGCTCCGTGTCATCGTGAAGCGGTATCTTTCCATCAGTATGCTGCTCCAGACCGTCACCGGCTTGATGACGCTGGTCCTGGTGACGATCTGCGCCATCTATGCGGTGGGGGCGTTGGAAAGCCGAGAACAGGCCAGACGCGTCCCTATCCTTGTTGATATTTCATCCGATCTGTTCACCGCAATCCAGAACATCCGCCTCGAGCGCGGCACTGTAAATACGGGCCTTCGGGCGTCAGCAGGCGTCGATCCCGGTTCGCAGAACGAAATCGCGAAATTGCGGGTCGCATCGACAAAAGCGATCGATTCAGCACTAACGAAACTGAGAACCCTCAAAGTTGAGGGGGTTGTACCTGCAATCAATTTGATCGCCGAACGTCGCAATGCACTGATGCAACAACGGCATGAGATCGACGCTGCCTTGCAGAAACCCAAAGATCAGCGCCCGGAAAATGTCGGAACCAACTGGATTGCCGCGACCGGTGATCTGGTTCGCGCAATCGACGGTCTATCCAGTGTCCTGGAAACCGATCTCAGCCATGTTGACGCCTTCATCGCGGATATGATCCAGTTGAAGCAGATCGTCTGGTTGGTCCGTTCGGATACGGGCGACGACCGGCTTCTGGTCAGCGAAGCCAGGGTGAGCGGTAAGCGACTCACAGACCAGCAACGGCAGCAGTTTGCAGCTTTGACCGGACGAATCGATGGCGTGTGGAAGCTCGTCCAGGATGAGGCCCGGCTCAAGTCGACGCCGCCCCAGCTTAAGAAGGCAATCGCCGCCGCAGAAAATATGTATTTTGTCGACTTTAGGCCGGTGCGGAATGCCATCATCGAACAGCTCGCGGCTGGCCGGCCGGTCGAAATTTCATCAAGCGATTGGACGAAACTGTCTGCCCCAGGCCGTCAAAGCATATTCATGGTTTCGAAAACCGCTTTCGACCTTGCGAGCGCCCATGCCGTGGAGGAATTCCACGCCGCGGAGACGAACCTCTTCATCGCAGTCCTATTCATGGTTCTATTTTCTCTCATCGGCGGCCTCACGGTTTTCTACGTATTGAGAGGCGTCGTAAAACCGATAACGCAGATCACAAATACGATGCGTCTCGTGGCCGAAGGCAATCTGGCGTGCGAGATTCCCTTCGAACACCGTGTCGATGAGATCGGCTCACTTTCCCGGGCGCTTCGCGTTTTTCGCGACAACGCGATCGAAACGCAGAAACTTTACCTCGAAAAGATTGGGGCAGAGGCAGCCAACCGCACCAAGTCGTCGTTTCTCGCCAACATGAGCCATGAGCTGCGCACGCCGCTCAATGCCATTATTGGATTTTCCGAGGTCATTCAAAAAGCGATTATCGGCCCTTTAAGCGAGCGCTATCGCGGATATGGTACCGATATTTTCAACAGCGGCACCCATCTGCTCGAGCTCATAAATGAAATTCTGGATCTGTCGAAATTGGAAGCG
>DATHDZ010000099.1:0-4831 GCA_035318785.1 Micropepsaceae bacterium | reverse complement strand
CTTCATGGTTGGGCGCAAAGCGGAAGCTGAGGGGATCGCCAAGCATGGCGCCAAGATGGTGATGGCGGTCGCCTGCGCCGAAGTCCCGAAGATCACCGTCATCATCGGCGGCAGTTTCGGAGCGGGCAATTACGCCATGTGCGGACGCGCCTTCGGTCCGCGCTTTCTCTTCATGTGGCCGAATGCACGCATTTCCGTCATGGGCGGGGAACAGGCAGCGCAGGTTCTTTCCCGCATCAAAACCGATGCAAGTGGTTCGGCAGCCCAACCTCCGTCCGACGAAGAGCGTGCGCGAGCCGATGACATCCGCAAGCAATATGCTACCCAGGGCCATCCCTATTACGCCAGCGCGCGGTTGTGGGATGACGGCGTTATCGAGCCCGGCGCGACGCGCGATGTGCTTGGCCGCTGCCTTGCCGTGGTGAGCCAGACGCCGATTCCGCCGACGCGGTTCGGCGTATTCCGGATGTGATGGCGATGCGGATTCCCAAATCGGTCAAGCTTGTCGAGGTCGGACCGCGCGATGGATTGCAAAACGAATCCGCGTCGCTGCCGACGGCAATAAAGGTGGAGTTCATCGACCGCTTGAGCAAGACGGGCCTTAAGGTGATCGAAGCCGGCAGCTTCGTCTCGCCCAAATCGGTGCCGCAGATGGCCGACACCGCCGACGTTCTGGCGCAGATACAGCGGGCGCCGGGCGTGAGTTATCCGGTCCTGGTGCCAAACCTGAAGGGATTCGAAGCGGCGCGCGCGGCGGGGGCGGAAGAGGTCGCGGTCTTCACCGCTGCGTCCGAAACCTTTGTGCAGAAGAACATCCATTGCTCGATTGGCGAGAGTCTCGAACGCTTCGGCGCTATCACGGCCGCCGCCCAAGCTGCCGGCATTCGCGTGCGGGGCTACATCTCCTGCGTGCTGGGGTGCCCCTATGAGGGCGCGGTTCCCGTCGAACGCGTTGCGGATGTCGCCGCGCGGCTGCTGCAGATGGGCTGTTATGAGATCTCGCTGGGCGACACCATCGGCGTAGGAACCCCGGTCAAGGCGCAAGCCATGCTCTCAGCGGTAATAGCCCGGGCGCCGCGCGAGAAGCTGGCCGTCCATTTCCACGACACTTACGGACAGGCCCTGGCCAACCTTTTGGCAGCCCTCGAAATGGGGATTGCGGTCGCGGACAGCTCGGTCGCAGGCCTCGGGGGCTGCCCCTACGCACCTGGTGCCTCAGGGAATGTGGCGAGCGAGGACGTCCTCTATATGCTCGATGGGATGGGAGTCGAGACGGGGGTAAACCTCAAAGCCTTGGCGGAGGCCGGCCGGTTCATCGCGCGAGCGCTCATGCGCGAACCGGGCTCCAAGGCGAATCTCGCCCTCTCGCGGCGTGTGGAGGCGGTAGACTGATGCCCTGTAAAATGAGGAGCCGGAACCTTAACTATCCCAAGCAAGTTTCCCTTGACGGCCAAGCGGTCCTGAGCCGCTTACGCTATGTAACGAGATGAAAACCCTACCGCCATTCACAGCAATTTTCCGATCGAGAAAGAGATGACAGCGTCGCCACGCGGGGATGAAGCGCGCACGGACCTTTCGCAGAAATCCGAAAGGATCGTCGCGGAATTCAAGGTCGCCCACCGGCAATATCTCGATGCGGCCGGCAATCTGGTCGGCGAGCCGCCCGCTTTCGCGCGCGACCGCGACACGATGATCTCACTCTATCGCGCCATGACCTTGAGCCGCATTTTCGACGCCAAGGCCATCGCGCTGCAGCGCACCGGCCAACTCGGCACCTATCCCTCCTCCGCCGGCCAGGAGGCGATCGGGATCGGCTATGCTAGCGCCATGGTGGACGCGGACGTCATGCTCACCACCTATCGCGAACAGCCGGCCCAGATCTGGCGCGGCGTCACCTTGACCGAGCTCCTGCAGTTCTGGGGCGGAGACGAACGCGGTTCCGACTTCTCGGGGCCGCGGCAGGATTTCCCGGTCGCCGTCCTGATCGGCAGTCAGGCAACGCATGCTGTGGGTGTCGCAACCGCATTTAAGCTGCGGCATGAACCGCGCGTCTCGGTATGCGCGCTTGGCGACGGCGCTACCTCAAAAGGCGATTTCTACGAATCGATCAACCTGGCCGGCGTTTGGCGGCTGCCGGCCGTCTTCATCGTCATCAACAATTATTGGGCCATCTCCCTGCCGCGCGAGAAGCAGACGGCGGCTGAGACCCTGGCGCAGAAAGCGATCGCCGCCGGCATTCCGGGACTGCAGATCGACGGCAACGACATCATCGCCGCACGCCAGGCCTCGAACGAAGCCATCGAGCGGGCGCGCAGCGGTGGCGGACCCACGGTGATCGAGGCGCTCACCTACCGCATGGGAGATCACACGACGGCCGACGATGCTTCGCGCTATCGCAAGGAGGAGCTGGTCAGCGCCGCGTGGAAACTCGATCCCTTGGCGCGGGCCCGAACCTATCTCGTCAACCAGCGCTGGTGGACGAAAGACGATGAAGAAAAGCTCATCGCCGCCTGCCGGGAGAAAGTCGACGCGGCGGTGACGAAGTATCTCGCGATTGTACCTCCTTCGCCCGCATCGATGTTCGATCATCTGTTTGAAACGCTTCCGCCTTCGCTGGAATGGCAGCGGAAGAAATATCTGGGCGGCTGACATGGCGGAAATCACCATGGTCGCGGCAATCACCATGGCGCTGGCCCGCGCCATGCAGAACGATTCGCGCGTTGTCGTGCTCGGCGAGGATGTCGGCGCCAATGGCGGCGTGTTCCGCGCCACCGACGGTCTGATGGCGCGCTTCGGCGAGGAGCGGGTGATGGATACACCGCTGTCGGAGACCGTGCTCGCCGGCATGTCCATCGGCCTGGCGGCGCAAGGGTTTCGTCCCGTCACCGAATTCCAGTTCATGGGATTCATCTATCCGGCGCTCGATCAGGTGATCAATCATGCCGGCCGCATGCGCAACCGCTCACGCGGACGGCTCTCCTGTCCGATCGTGTTCCGCTCGCCGATGGGCGCAGGGATTCATGCGCCCGAGCACCATTCGGAAAGCACCGAGGCGTTGTTCGCCCACACTCCCGGAATCCGCGTCGTGATCCCCTCCTCGCCCGCGCGTGCCTATGGGCTGCTGCTCTCTTCGATCGCCGATCCCGATCCGGTGATGTTCTTCGAGCCGACCCGGCTTTATCGCGCAGCGAAAGAGGAGGTGGACGACAACGGCCAGGGGTTGCCGCTCGATGTCTGTTTCGTGCTGCGCGAAGGGACCGATGTCACCTTGGTCAGTTGGGGCGCGGCGGTGAAGGAAACCCTTGCGGCGGCGCAGCAACTCGCGAATGAAGGCATATCGGCGGAAGTGATCGATGTGGCAACCGTCAGTCCCATCGATTTCGACACGATCCTGGCCTCGGTCGAGAAAACCGGTCGGCTCGTGATCGTGCATGAAGCACCGCGGAATGTCGGTGTCGGCGCGGAAATTGCGGCGACCGTCGCGGAGCGCGGGCTCTTGTTCTTGCACGCTCCCATCGAACGAGTCACAGCGCCCGACACGATCGTGCCCCTGCTCCGGCTCGAAAAGGCCTATATGCCGAGTGAGAAAGACATTGTGGAGGCGGCGCGTCGCGCCGTGAATTTCGCATGAGAAGGTTCAACCTGCCGGACCTGGGCGAAGGATTGAGCGAGGCGGAAATCGTCACCTGGCATGTTTCGGCCGGGGATCATGTCGTGGTGGATCAGCCGCTCGTTTCGGTCGAAACCGACAAGGCGGTTGTGGAGGTTCCTTCGCCCTATTCGGGCACGATCGCGAAATTGCATGCTTCGGCCGGAGAGATCGTGCCCATCGGCGATCCGCTGGTGGATTTCGAGGATGCAGGCGTGCATCAGGACAAGGGCACGGTCGTCGGCAGCGTGCCGGCAGCGGAGACTCCTGCAAACGGCAAACCCGAGCGCGAACCGGCCCCCCAGACCAATGTCAGGGCCATGCCTGCCGTGCGGGCGCTCGCCCGGAAGCTGGGTGTGGATCTGTCGGGGATCGATCCCACCGGCGCCAACGGAACCATCACGGCGGAAGACGTCAACCGTTATGCCAGCGCCATGTCGAATGCCGGACCCGCCCAACCCTTGCATGGCGTGCGGCGCGCCATGGCGCAGAAGATGGAGCAGTCTCACGCCGAGATCGTTCCCGCTTCGGTCTATGACGAAGCCGACATCGAGAGCTGGATCGAAGGGGGCGACGTCACCGTAAGGCTGATTCGCGCCATGGTCGCGGCGTGCCGTGCCTCACCGATGCTGAACGCCTGGTATAACAGCCAGGACAAGACCGTCCGCGTCATCGACAAGATCAGCGTCGGCATGGCGATCAACACCGATGACGGGCTGTTCGTGGCGGTGATGCGCGATGTCGCGACCCGTGATGACGCGGATCTGCGCCGCGGCCTGGACAACCTCAAGCGCGCCGTTCAGCAACGGCAGATTCCGCTGGAAGAATTGCGCGGCGCGACCATCACCCTGTCCAATTTCGGCGTTTCAGGCGCGGGCCGTTTCGCCAATCTCGTTGTGGTGCCGCCGCAGGTCGCCATCGTGGGCGCGGGAACCATTCGGCCGCAAATCCTGGCACGGAACGGCAAGCCGGAAGTGCGCCGCACCTTGCCGATCTCGTTGACCTTCGATCATCGCGTCGTGACCGGAATTGAAGCCGCTCGTTTTCTCAAGGCGATGCTCGCCTCGTTGGAAAGCCCGACATAGACTCACAGCAATCGCTCGTCCCCGAATCCTTTTGTAGATGCGATCACGAGAGCCGCAATGACAGCGGAACCGTACATCCAAAGACCGCGAACCCACG
>DATHDZ010000098.1:0-2777 GCA_035318785.1 Micropepsaceae bacterium | reverse complement strand
ACCTCGAGCGGCGCATGCCGTTCTTCGCGAGTCACCGGCCGCTGCTCTTCGAGTCGCCTGACCATGCGTTTGTGCCAACGCGCGACGAGAGGCGCGCCCGAGGCGATCCGCCCGACGACGCCGGCCAGTTCTTCCGCGAATGCCGCATCGGCGACGATGCGGTTCACGAGGCCTTTCTGCAGCGCCTCGTCGGCCCCGAAGATACGCCCCTCGTAGAGAATCTCGAGCGCGTTGGAGGGGCCGACGAGGCGCTTGAGGGAATCGAGTTCAGGGTAGTCCACCGTGAGACCAAGCCGCTGTATTGGCACGCCAAACCGACTGGAGTTCGAGGCAAGGCGCAGGTCGCAAGCCGCGGCAATCTCGACACCGCCACCGACACAGAGGCCCTCGATGGCGGCGATCGTCGGGTGTGGGCAATCCTGGATGGCCCTTACGCAGTCGTGGACGACTTCGGCAAAGGCGATCGCCTGTGGCTTGCCGGCGCGCGTCTGCTCGAACTCGCCGATATCGGCGCCGACAGAAAAAGCGCGTCCGCCAGCGCCGCGCAGCACAACGACGCGGACCGATTCGTCCGCGCCAGCCGTTTTGAATGCCGTCCCCAGCGCCTTCCACATTTCGCCGGTTAGGGCGTTATGTTTTTCGGGCCGCACAATCTTGATAGTGGCAACGTTTTCGGTCCGCTCGAGCGCGATATTCTTCATTTTTGGAAAGCCCTTTTTGTATTTTCATAATTATATAATTATAGAGAGTCAAGTGACAGATCCGCGCGATGGCGAGAGGCCCTTGGTGAAGTCACGTTCGAGTCTCGCGCGCGCTCGACAACCTCTGTTTGGTTGCGGCGAAGATCACCGATGCATCGATGGGGTTCGGCGACGTCAGGTGTTTCGGCGAATGTGTCCCGTCCGGATCGTGCTCGCGTTCCTCGCTCCGGACCTGGTCAAAGCCACGGTCGGAGGTCGTTTCACGCGAAAAGGCTGCGAGCGCGCCCGCAGCCTTTTGTTCTCTGGAGCCGATCGGCTCCGGCGTGGCCCCCCGTGATGGGCCGCCTAGCGTTTCTTTCGAGCGGCCTTTCGCGCCGGCGCTTTCTTCTTTGAAGACTTTGCCTTCGAAGATTTCGCCTTCGAAGATTTTGCCTTCTTCGCTGGATATTTCTTCTTCCTTGTCACCGAAATAGGTTTTTCCGGAGTGGTCTCGGGATCGGGCGGATCGGGCTCGGTATTCGGCGCCGGCGTCGGAAGCGGCGCATCGTCGTGACAATCCAGAATGACCTGGCAGAAGACCTTTCCATTGGCGTCAAGCGCAAGCACCGGATCGCCGGAATTGCCCGGATGCAATTCGAAATTCAGAACCGTTTGCGCCGGTTGGGTAGAGAAGACGGCGTAAGAGATGCTGGGGGATTCCAGAACTTTCTTCAGCACGGTGTTGATTGCTTTTGTCGTCTGCGGGGGCAGCAGTTTGCGAAGCAAATGAAACCAGCGCGATCGACTGGTGGCATCCGCAGGAACGCGTGCGCCTCCGGTAACGCTGATGGCCAAACGGTGGGCCACCCTTTGCAGATGATGATTGCCGTCGAAGAGGTTCTCGCGCCCGTGGTGGTCGCGGAGCTGCTTGATGTATGTTTTACCGCCAGCGCCGGGGACGAGCTGATCCGAGAAGCGCTTTGCCAGGTTTCTACAAATCTCTTGATCGGCCTGAGTTGGAATAAAAGATCCCATGATTGCCCTCCAAATTGCCCACTTGAAAAAACTTCAACAGCGGCGGAGCGCGCTCGGCGGCCTGGATCGCTTCAGCAATGCGCGACTTCGCAATTCCCAATCCGCGGCCCAGCAAACGGAAGCTGCGGTTCTTTTAGTGTACTTATCACCTCCTGATTGTCTAGGCATAATCACTCGCTGCAACTCCGCGACCGCCGCTTCGAGGCTGAGCTGCCTGCCTGACTTTTGCAGCAGCGTCTCGGCTCCCGAGGTCGCCGCCCAGTGATCAGCGGCACATTCACAGGCCAGGGAAGGGTCACAACTCAGCCGGCAACCGCTCGCCGAGTGATGCCCCGCTTCATGCAGCAAGATCAGCGCCAGCGAGTTTGCAGCCAGGTCGGGATGAAGGGCAAGACCTCCGTACAGTATCACAATGCGCTTGCCGGGTAGCCTGAGCGCCTGGGCATTGATGATTCTAAAATTCAAACGAAGTTCGAATGTCAGGTCGGGAAAGGCGCAGTGCATATCCGAAATGAGAAGCTGCAACAGTTTCTCGCGGCCCGCTTCGCGAGCACGGACTGCATCTTCCTCCGGCAGACGGCTGCAGAAAAACATGACTGCCCTGCCCCATTGGTCCAGACACAGATTATTCCAAGCCGCCCAGAATCGATGATCCCCGGCTCCAAAACAATTCAGAGCTGACAAATACGCGACCAATAGTCGCGCAAGTCTGACACCCCTGCGCCGACCGCTGCTGAGCGCTCGAAAGCATTTCCTCAGCGGACTTAACCGATAAAGCTCGCATGGTTAACACCGGTACGCTTCGTGCGCACTCTCGATCGACACTAACGCGCCCTGGGTTGGCCGGCTAGATGCCGAGCGGCACGATCCATCATTGGCAGCATTTGACCCGGCAGTGACTGAAAGTAAGGCATCGCGGCTTGGAAATGAGCGGCGTATGGCGGTAGAATTACCTTAAGGTGCAGTCCCGTTCCGCTGCCGTCCAAGGGGCCATCGATGCAATGTTTGCGTTGCGGTTGCCAGAACAAGGCGACCAACGAGTATTGCGAAGGATGTGGGGCC
>DATHDZ010000097.1:0-3587 GCA_035318785.1 Micropepsaceae bacterium | reverse complement strand
GCCGGATTTCCATGTTCCATTTGGCGTCGGAGAATTGCGGCATTGCGTAACTGAACTCAAAATTGACGCCATAGAATATCTCCCGGTCTGCCGCGTTGGGGGTGACGAACAGTTGTCGGATTTTGATGGCGTTGGAATACGACGTTCCGTTCTGGTCGACCGCGAAGGGCGCGTAGAACCCCATCTCCCACCAGTCTGTGATGCCATACGCCCATTCCGGTGTGCCGTTGAGAGCACGATGGGGGATGAGGCCACCGGGAAAATCAGGCTCCTTGCGGCCGAGGAAGGCGTAGTTCAGATGCAGTTGCATCGTCCACTGCCCGACCTTGGCAATTTCGGCATTGTAGACTTGGATCTCATCGACGGCATGGGCCGAGAGCGAATTGGCGACGAGCAAAATCGCCGCAATGATGCTTCGTCGGAATCCGGTAAGCATTTTTGGCTCGTCGATCGAGGGTGCGACCCCCTATATTGCCTACGAAATGCCACCGCAGGGTTGCGCCGCGGCAACACATGAGGTGAATTATTCCAATGTCAGTGAAATGGGTAGGAGGCGTCATGACCTTCAATTCGAGGACGACATGGGGGTGGCCAGCGAAGGCCCTGCATTGGATCGGCGCGGCGATCATTCTGGTGCTGCTCGTCCATGGGTGGTGGATGACGCATATGACGCCGCGACCAGACCGACTAGCCAACTACGCTTGGCACTCCGCGCTCGGCTACGACCTTTTGGTACTGATCGTACTGCGGCTCTTGTGGCGATGGTTCAATCCGGTGCCGGAACCGCCCGCCGGTCTCAAACCTTGGGAGCGGGCGGCGGCGCGTGTTGGGCACGTTTCCCTCTACGTCCTAATGTTCATCGTTTCGCTGACTGGATGGATGGTTGCCACGACGTTCCGCGTCCCCATTACCAAGGACCTGCTCGGGCTTGACGTGCCGCCGATCGTTACGACGGTGGATCGCTCGGTGCGTCAGTGGATCGAGGAATCGCATATGGTCCTTGCTTACCTGCTTGCCGCAGTCGTGCTCATTCACATCATCGGAGCGCTGCGTCACCATATCCTCAAGCGCAATGACGTCCTGCGACGCATGACTTGGGGCATGCAGGTGTAAGTGCGAAGAAACATCTTCTGGATTTTACCCGCTGATATAAATCCCGCATTCGCCAAGCCGCTCAGTGTTGATTTGTGCCTGGCGGCAGTAAATTGCACGTGGAGGCATGGGGTACCGCGCCGGCCGGAGTGCCGGCCTGGATGTTCGACCGGGCGAGATGCCTCGATCCGTCGCGGCTGACCGCATGGCCTTTTGTTAGCATGGATGCGCTGTCAGTGCTGTCCGATCTTCTGCGGCAAGCATTGAAGCCGCCGCTGTCATCATCGAATGCGCCGCATTCTGGCGCATCCAGATCCTCTCACGACCAGAATCGGGGAGAGGCCCATGACCATGCGAAGCCCGGTACAACCGCCAGCGATGCTGGCCGAACGGCGAAGGCAGATGGGGACACAAGCAAGGCGAGGGAGATCGTCATGTTCACCTTCCGCACGCTGCAGCCCTCACGTCTGCCGATGCTTTCAGTGTTCGCAGTAGGGTCGGCAATGAGTTCGTCGAGCCAACGGCGCCCGCCTGCAATCGTGCGACCAGGATTGCGCGGTTCTAGGGCGGGCGTCTTGAGGCGGTCTAGCAGCGGGCACCAGAACTTCGCATGGTGTCTGGTGCACGGCACTTCATCGACGTTACGGCTTCGCTTCCGTTTGGGACCGGCACCTTTTGCGTTGGCAAGCTTGATGAATAACTGGTCCGTTGGACCTCGCCCCTTACAACGTAAGACCACGGTTAGTAGCAGCCGTCGGGCTCGCCTCGGGTTGCAGGCGATCATTGCATCGATTCGCTTTTTCGCCTCATCGGCACCCTGTCTATGGCTCTGGCGTGTGTTACGGCCATCAGAATGCTTTCTGCTCGCCGTCCTGGTTAGGGTCATGAAATCCGTCGCGTTGCTAGCGGCCGTCTGGATCGGTCTTAACGCGCTGTGCGTTTGGCTGGTCGCAAAAAATGCAAGATGGGACCTGTATGCGATCCTGTTCGCCTTGGTTCTAGCCATTCGTGTGCCGATGATGTCTCCGGCCCTCAAGCTCTAGCGTTGGTTGCTTGCTGGGGGTCGGGGAGAGGAGCGGCTGGCTTTCTAAGTGGCTGAACCGCTCGCCACCTAACGGCCGGCTAACCGCAGCGACCAGCCCCGATACCCCATCTCCCGCCCAACCAGCGAGTCCCAGGTTGGGAGATGGTACTTCTTCTCTCCCCCGACCCTGTGTTCGGGATGTTGGCTCGGGAGAGGCAGGGACACCTCCAAGCGCCGGCGCGGTCCGTTTCACCGTTGCATGAAGCCGTCGCTGAGCGTCTGCATGAAGCTTACCAGCGCATTTTCCTCTTCGTCCGAAAGCCCGAGCCGCCCCACGAACTTGGTGTTCATATTGTCGATGGACTCTGGCACAGGCCAGCACGTCGTACCCTCGCCGGGGTCATTGGGGGCGCAGCGCCGCAGGACGTCGCGCGTGTTGTAGAAGTGCACGATCGACTTGAGGCTCTTGAAATAACCATTGTGTCCGTAAGCTTTAACGAAGCTGGGATAGGGTCGCTTGTCCACATTGCGCAGCGTTGGCGTCTGAAATCGCCCCATGTTCTCGGCTGCCAGCGGGCGCCATCGAGCATCCACCGCGGAAGGGTGGCTGAGCAGATTGCGCTCGGTCAGAAAACCGCCGACGCCCGGGTCAACATACTGTGAACCTGCCGGGTTGGCGGCATAGCCTCGTGCGTCGGGTCGTTGTTCGGCGTAGTAAGGAAGCATCGGATTTGCGGGCGTTCCGATATTGCTGGCCGTGAAATCGGTGAACAGCGGATCTTCGCCAGGGCCGCCGTCGCGGTGGCAGTTGTTGCATCGCGCCTTGCCGCGAAACAGCGCGTAGCCTGCCTGCTCCTGGGGCGTGAACTGAGCCTTGCTTGCCAGAACCGCATCGAACTTGGAGGTGAAAGATGTCACCTCTGCGGAGGCCTCGTATGAGGCGATTGACTGCGCCATCTGATCGAACGTGGCAGCGGCGCGGCCGCGATCGAGCTCCGTGAGATGGACCGGCATCGGATCGTTCGCGGGTGTGGGTCCAGGCTGATTACATACCTGCTCCACATCACTGGGCCACTGAATAGCGAACGCCTGTGCGCCCCATACCGTTTCGAACAAGGCGCGGTACGGCCGCTGTGACGCGCGGTATACTGCGCAAGCGTTATCAGGCAACCCCATTTCGACGGGATTGGTCGGAGGCCCCTCTGCCTGCTCGGCCGCGGGGCTGCCCAGGCGACGGCCGGTGGCACGCATGTCCCAGAAATTGCCACCTACCAGATCGCCCTGGCCGGGATTGTAATGCAGAACGGGCGAGAGTGCCGCATAGGCATGCGACTGGGGCTTGCGGTTGCTGAAACGCGTGCGCACTGAACCGGGGTAGGAGCCCGTTGTGCGGTTGAGTTCCGACACTGGCCCGGTGAAGCCCGCCTCGGGCATATGGCATAACGAACAGGCTTGATTGCGATTCACCGAG
>DATHDZ010000096.1:0-5117 GCA_035318785.1 Micropepsaceae bacterium | reverse complement strand
GATCCGTTCTGCGCGCAGCTCTGGTATCGCAAACATCTGAACGCACCGACACCGCAAGCTGCCGCAGGAGCGCCAACGCGAACCGAGGCCGATTGCAAAGTGGCGCGCAGCCCCGACCGCACCTGGCCGGCGCTGGAGAAGCAAGGCATGTTCCGCACACCCGCGGCCGGGGTCACTTTCGGCGACGTCGCGATGAACTGGTACATTCGCCAGACCGACAAGCCGCTGGTAGGCACGCGCGGACATCTGATGGATCATGTCGCGCTCAGCGTCGGCAATCTCGACGCTTGGGTCGCCAAACTCAGGAGCGAAGGCGTGAAGTTTCTTGAACAGCCTTATAGGCTCGGCGACACGCGCGCCGTGATGATCGAAGGGCCGAGCCGCGAAGCCATCGAGCTGGTCGAAGTCAAATAAAGGAGGCGACGATGAGAAAGCTTTCCGCATTATCGTTTGCGCTTTTGATCCCGGCGGCTGCTTTGGCGGCACAGGCCGCGCAGCATCTTCCCCGCGGCACCGCCACGGACATCACCAACGCCGAAATCGAAGCCACAGTGAAGAAGACCGCAACCGCGCCGGTCAGCGATCAGCAGCTTCGCGTGCTCAGCATCAATGGCGAATACAATGTCGGCGTCGGCGTTGTGCATCGCGCCAAGACGGCAGGGCGCGACATCGGCGGCGGCATCGAGCACAGCCAGATCACGGAGATCTATCATGTGATCTCCGGCAACGGCACGCTGATGACGGACGGCACCATCGAGAATCCGAAGGACCAGGCGCCCGACAGCCCGGTGGTGACGACCCTCAACGGCCCGAGCAGCGGCGGGGGAAAGATCATCGGCGGCAAGAGCCGCAAGCTCGGACCGGGAGACGTCGTCATCATCCCGCCCAACACGCCGCATTGGTGGACCGAGATCACCTCGCCCGAGATCGTTTATCTTGTCGTGCGCGCCGATCCGCACAAAGTCCTGCCCGCAGGCTATGTGAACAAGTAGCGCCTATTTTGAAGGAAAAAACTTGTCATGGCCCGCATGAGCGGGCCATCCAGGCGACGCGAGTCAATGTCCGATCGTTGACATATTGTCACTCATACCATATGTCTAGACATATGAGCGAGCGAACGACTGTCCGTCTTCCGCAAGACCTCCTCAGCCGCGCCAAGCGCAAGGCGGCGGCGGAGGGGCGCACGCTCACCGCGCTGATCGAGGATGGGCTGCGCCTTGTACTGTCCAGCACAAGGACGCCGGGAAGGGCCAAGCGCATTCTGCCGCGAATGAGCAAAGCCACCGGAGGCCTGCTGCCCGGCATCGAGATCTCCAATTCCGCCGCCCTCCAGGAAATGGACGATTTGGAATATGTCGAGCGCATGAAGCGCGGCTTCAAGTGATTCTGGCGGACGTCAACGTTCTCATCTACGCCTTTCGCAAGGACGTCCCAGAGCACGCAGTTTGCCGCCCGTGGCTCGATGGAATCGTGAGAGGCGATGCGCGTTTCGGAGCTTCGCGTTTGGCGTTGAGCGCAGTGGTTCGAATAACCACGAATACCCGAACCTTCCGAACTGCGAGCACATTCGAGGAAGCATTCGGATTCTGCGAGGACATTCTCAGCCAACCGCACTGTCAGATCGTCGAGCCTGGTGAGCTACATTGGGATATTTTCAAGCGGCTTTGCGTCGAGACGAATACGCGAGGACCGCGCGTGAGCGATGCTTGGTTCGCGGCGCTTGCCATCGAGTCTGGCTGCGAATGGATTACGCTGGACCGCGATTACGCACGGTTCCCAGGATTGAAGTGGCGAACGCCTAATACAGTCGCAAACTAATCTCCCGACTTATGGGCGAAGACAAACCCAGCTTAGTCAGCGGCGTGGCCGGGTCGGCGCTCGGCGAAATGCCATAGTACGCCTGCCGGATCGTAGACGTAGGCTACCCGGAGTCCCCAAGGCTGCATTTTCGGTGGCTGTGGTGGGGCGACATCAAAGGTCTTTGGAAGGTCCAAAGCCATGACGCGCTCCCACCAAGCGTCAAGGTCATCGACCAAGACCTGCATCATAGCGTTTTTGGCCCAAGTCTCTTCATAATAGCCTTGGAGAATGAAGGAGGTTGGCCCAACCGCGAAAATCACCACATCGCCCTGAAAAACCTTCTTGAAGCCAAGCGCCTGATAAAAGGCACTGCTCCTTGCGAGGTCCTTCGTCGGTAGAAAAGGGCGGCAGACTTCCGTTCCAGAAGGTGTTGTCACGCGTATCATCCAGCATTATTTAGTCTTTGCGGCCTTCACTTTGGCAGCCGCAATCTTCCCCAGCTTCTTCTCAAACCGCTCTTTGTCCTCGTCGCATCCGAGACGGCGAGCGGCCGGCTAACATCACCCTTAAGGGAGGGGCGAAGTTCTCTCAATTCGGCAGGCTGAACGCCAGATACTCACCCGAATAACGCGGATCGCTGACGGCGACGATGATGTATTGTTTGCCATCCACGCTGTAGGTCATCGGCGTGCCGCTCTGCTGCGCAGGCATATACACTTGACCGACCTGCGCGCCCGTCTGTTTGTTATAAGCGCGCAGCATGGCTCCTTGCTTGCCGCTCGCCGTGGTCGACTGCGGATCGCCCATGACGACGAGCGTCTTGGTGACCAGAAGCCCCACGCCCGAGGTGCCGGGTTGGCCCGTCTTGGGGATGCTGATTCCCCGAAGCGCCGGATTGTTGCGGATGTTGTCCGGCGTATCGCCATGCGGCGTCTGCCATTTGAGCTCACCCTTGTCCAAATCAACCGCCGCCAGCAGACCATAGGGCGGCTTCACGATGGGTAAGCCTTGCACGCCCAGCGCGACCGCGCCGCCGCCGCCGCCCGGAAGCGGCGCGTTTTCCTTCGCTTCCTTCGCTCTTCGCGCCGTCAGGGGATTATCCGCCGCACAACAATCGCCGGGGCCAAACACCTCCTGGAAGTCCGTATTGTCGACGCCGGCGACATATTGGATGTCGGTGTGGAATCCGGTTGCGCCCGCGACGGCGGGCGGTTTGCGCAACGCTCTGACACCCGGCACATTGCCCGCCGGCATGAAAGCGATGTGCAGTTCCGGATCGTAACCGCCGCCCGGCCAGTTTGTCGCCGTTCCGAGCACGATCGAGCCCAGCCTCCCATTGGGAGTCGCAATGCTTCCCGGGGTGAAATCCGAAGGCTCGAATCTGTACTTTCTCACCACCTCCGCCGCCTGTTGCTTGAGCTGCGGAGTGAAGTCGATCAGATCGTCCAAAAGAGTCCGCACGCCGCGATTGTATCTGAGGGCGTCCGGTGGGTGCGGCTGGGTTGCCGCAGATTTATCGCCGGGCACATCCGACGCGGGAACGGGCCGCTCCACAATCGGCCAGATCGGCTCGCCGGTGGCGCGGTCGAAGACGTAAAGCCACCCCTGCTTGGTGGGTTGCGCCACAACCTTCCGTGCGCGCCCGGCGACGGTGACATCGGCCAGAATCGGCATCGCCGCCATGTCGAAGTTCCACACCGGATGGTGGGTGAACTGGAAATGCCATTTGCGCTGGCCGGTCCTCACATCCACCGCGACCAGGCTCTCGGCGTACAGATTGCTGCCCGGCCGCGAGCCGCCGTAATAATCGGAGGTCGGCGTTTCAACGGGAAGATAGGCGAGGCCGAGTTGTTCGTCGGCGGCGATCTCGTTCCACACCCCGGTATTCCCGTTCTCGGCCCAGGACCCGTTCTCCCAGGTTTCGTTACCGAATTCGCCCGGACCCGGGATCGTATTGAACCGCCAAACCTGCTTGCCGGTGCGCACGTCATAGGCGCGCACGAGTCCCTTGGTGTTGTTGTGCGTTTCGACGGTCGCGCCCTCTTTGAAGGCGGCGCCGACGATGGCGATGTTGCCCACGATGGTCGGCGTCGAGTGGACCCCGATCTCGCCGGTTTCAAGATCGATCTGTTGGTTATTCCCTTTGACGACGCCGACCTTCAGATCGACGATTCCCTTGTCGCCGAAAGACTCGATCATCGCCCCGGTCTTGGCGTTCAGCGCGACGAGCCGGTAGCCCGTCGTCACATAGATGATGCGCTCATCGCCCCTTCCGTCGGTCCAATAGGAGACACCGCGCCCGGACAATTGGCGGGGCGCAATGGCGGCGCGCTTACCTTCGCGCAAGGAATGCGACCAGATCAGTTCGCCGGTCTTGGCGTCGAGCGCGATGACCGAGCGGCGCGTGCCGGCGGTCGTGTAAAGCACGCCCTTGATCATGATCGGCGTGCCTTCGAGCTTCCATTCCGGATAGGGGCCGAAGGCGTCAGTCTTGAACCGCCAGGCGACCTCGAGCCGGTTGAAGTTCGTGGCATCGATCTGCGCCAGCGGAGAGTAGCGCGTGCCGGCATTGTCGCCGGCGTTGGCCGGCCATTCGCCATTCTTGGTCGAAGGCTGCGCGGGGCCGCTGAATTGCGCCGGGGCCGGCGTGCCGACAAAGACCTGGCCGAACACAGTCGGCGCGGTCCAGATGGACGTGACAGCGACCAACGCCAAAGCGGATGCGGAAAGAAGGCCAATTCGCGACATCGTTCACTCCCTTAAAGGTGAGGACAACGGCACAGGCACATAAAGATTCATGAAATTGAATGCGCGCAATTATAGCGCCGAACGCCTCTCCGTGACACGGCAATTAGCTGTACTTTCCTCCCCCGTTGTTATGGGGAGGTGCTCGCCCCCAGGTCCGCGCAAAGCGCGGCCCGAGGATAAATTCCGCGAGCGGAGGGGGCTGACGGCGCTTGGATCACGCGCGCGATGAATCCTTCATCGCCTGGATGGCCAGACGCGGACATTCCAGCGCCCAAAACGACGCCCGGTTCAAGCCACTTTCGTCAGTACATCCGTTAGCTGAACGCCTTACCGTTGCCAATCTCGGGGCGGCGATTCGCGTTTTACACACGTTTGATACAGGAAATGAAACAGGTGTTTGCCCTCCCCCGCGGGAGGGCAAACACCTGGACCAAAAATTCGATCACTTCATGGGCGAGAACTTCTGCACGCGGCTGGTTTCGCCGACTTCGCCCGTGTACAGATTGCCCTTGGAATCCATGAACGCCACATGGAGCAGGCCGAAGGCGCCGCCTTCGCGGCCCGGACGT
>DATHDZ010000095.1:0-2980 GCA_035318785.1 Micropepsaceae bacterium | reverse complement strand
GTGTGGCGAATCCGAAATTCGCAAGTGCTTGGGCAACGCTCCGGGCGAATTTCGGATTCAAAGCCACGCTAGCAATTTATTGAATATCGTGTGGTTTTTGGATTTGAAGTTCCTAAACGCGGATGCCATGGAAATCTTAGGAACTTCAAATCCACCACACGAGGGAGCGCTCGGCCTTCGACAGACTCCGCATTATTTTTGCGAAGGCGCGCGACGTCATCTCAGCGCGACGAGCTGCGCCTCATTGGTCAAGACATACATCATCCCGTTGGCGACAACCGGCGGGATGAACGTGCCGTCGGGAATGGCGGTTTCGCCGAGTTTCTGGCCGGTGAAGGGCGAGAGCAATTCTGCCGTGCCGGTAGAGGCGACCAGCACCAGGAAGTTGGACACCAGCAGCGGTCCGGTCCAGACGATCGGATCGCGCTTTCCCGCCGGGTCTCCGAAGGCCGGCAGTTGCGTCGTCCAGCGCACGCGTCCATCGCCGCGGTTCATGCACACGACCTGTCCGTCGGTCGAGACAATGAAGATATATTCACCGGCCACGAGGGGTGTCTGGATACCGGCGATGTTGCGCGTCCAGGCGCGCGAGCCGGAGCGGAAATTGATCGCCGCGAGCGTGCCGGAATGACTCACCGCGAACACCAGATTGCGGTCGAGGACGGGACGGCCCGCAATGTCATTGATGATGGTGAGCGAGGTCGTGTTTCCCGTGCGGGTCAGCGTGTCGGTCCAGGACGGCGTGCCGTTCTGGACGCGAAGGGCGAAGAGCTCGCCCGAGCTGTAGGGCACCACCACGGTGTCGCCGGAGACGCCTACGCTGGCGCTGGAAAGGATGCCCGCGCTCTCCACTGTGCCGTGATGCGACCACAAGAGACGACCATCATTGGCGTCATGCGCCTGGGTCTCGTTCTCCTGGGTAATGATGTAGACGCGCCCATCCACGACCACGGGGGCCGATCGCACGGGCACCACCGTATTCACCGACCAGAGCTGCTTTCCCGTATGCGCGTCCATCGCGATGACGTTGCCGAAACCGGTCGCCGCGAAGATTTTTCCGCCATCATAGGCAAGCCCGCCGCCAAAGCCTTTCGTGGGGTCGATGGAGCGGCTGGGACCGAACAGGCCCAGGCTGTACCAGCGCGAAGTGCCAATCTCGCCTGTGGGCGCGATGCTCCTGTCCCAAGCGGCTTTGCCGGTTTGGGCATCGAAGGCAAAGACATGGTTCTGAGCGTCGAGAACATAAACGAGTCCGCCCGCCACGATGGGCGGCGCCGTCAAACGCGAAGTGCCGTCGGTGCCCTTGCCGGCCGAAGCGCTCCATACCTGCGCCAGCGGTCCGTCGGCCATGAGATTGCCCATGACATTGTCGGGGGTGCCGCCGGGCTGCGGCCATTCCGCGTTCTTCTTCGGCGGCGGCAAATCCATCTTGGAGGCAGCCAATTGCGGATCGGAGGAAAGCAGTCCCTCCGAGGCGATGATGGAGATGCGTTCACCCTGAATCTTCGTTTTTTTGCCGGCGCTATCGAAAAAATCCGTCACCGTTCGAAGGCCGTTGCAGCCGGCGAGAGCGCTCGCCGCCAAAAGCAGAACAAGAGAGCAAGCGATACGCGGCTTCATTTTGGCTTGGTTCCTTGGGCTTGAGGCGCGCCAACATTGGGCGTGGGTGGCGGCGACGCGGCTGGCGCGCCGCTTGGAGGGTTAGCTCTCAGAAATTCGGAGATGCCGGCCGCACGCTGGCGCAGATTGGCCGGCGCCGCCGCGTCCTGCGACAGTTTCTGGTACTCCGCCATGGCCTCGCTGCGTGCGCCGCCCTTGAGATCCACATAGGCGAGCACTTCGCCGGCGGCGAAGCGCCACGGATTGTCCCCTTCCGTCAGGGGCTGAAGCAAGGTGACGATTTCCGGCTTGGGGCTGGCGTCGGCAAGCGCCCAAGCCAGGCGCAGGCGCGCGGTGCTGGAAATGATGGGATCGGAGGACGCGGTGAGCTCCCGTAACAATGCGACGCCCTGATCGCGCTTGCCTTGCGCAAGATAGGTGCCGGCGAGCTGCATTTTCGCGAGCGTCGCGTAACCCGATGGCGCGTCTTTCGTCAGCGCGGCGAAATCGGTCTCGGCCTTGGGCAAATTGCCGGTCTGCGCCGCCTGGGTGGCGTCTCTGAGGCGGTCGGATATCTGCTGCCGCTGTGTGAGATCATATCTCTGCCAGGCCTGATAACCGGCCACGGCGGCCACGATCACGGCGGCGCCTGCGATCATGTAGTTCCCGTATTTCTTCCAAATTTCCTCGTATCGCTCTCGGCGTACGTCCTCTTCGACTTCCTGGAAGATGTCGCTCACGGGGTCGCGTTCCTATTTGTCGCCGTCATGCGCCATCGAACCGCCGCATGAGGGCTGAATCTCTCGCCCATCCCGCTTCATGCGGGATAAAGGGTGCAAGGCAAATCCTTGATAGGATGATGATTAGCGCGAGTGGCCCTCGCTGGCAAAGCCTATCAGGCCTTAGCCCCTTTGCGCATCGGATAGACGTTCTCCTTGCCGGGGAAACGCCTGGTTCGCACATCCTCGGCATAGGCGGTCACCGCGGCCTCGATATCCGGCCCCATCTGCGCGTATTCGCGCACGAATCGGGGCGGATTCGGGTTCAGCCCGAGCATGTCTTCCATCACCAGGATTTGACCATCGCATTCGGGCGAGGCGCCGATGCCGATGGTGGGGATGGGTATCGCATGCGTGATCTTGGCAGCCAGCGGCTCGGCCATGCCTTCCAGCACGACAGAGAAAGCGCCAGCCTCCGAAATCGCCTTGGCGTCGGCTTCGAGCGCCGGCCACTCGGATTCGTCGCGGCCCTGGGTGCGGAAGCCGCCCATCACCTGAACCATTTGCGGGGTGAGCCCGATATGGGCCATCACCGGAATCCCACGCTGCGAAAGATAGTGGATGGTCTCGGCCATGCGCTGGCCGCCTTCGAGTTTCACGGC
>DATHDZ010000094.1:0-7030 GCA_035318785.1 Micropepsaceae bacterium | reverse complement strand
TCATCTCGAGCGTTTGGCGAGGTCGAGCCTCGTTATGCTTAGCGTCTTCATGTCCGTAAAATGGGAATACCCAACAGCTGCCACGCCTCGCCAAACTTTGATAAGCTATCTTGGATGAGCCTGTCGGAGGTTGGCATGCATTGGGGCTGGAAAAAACGACAATTGGCGCTGGCTGCGTTTCGCGCATTTGTGGCCGGTGGCACGTTGCTGTTGACGTTGACACCGGCAGCGGCAGCACCCCGGGCGAGCAGCGCGAGCTCCGGCCCCGTAACGTTGCGATGCACGCTTAACGGAGCGGGAGCGAACGAAACCATCACGCAATATTATATCGTGGATGCGGATCAGAAAACAGTATCCGCGGCCGGCGATGTTTATCGCATCGGCGCAGATCCAAACGGTGCAACCGGGCGAGTCATAACGAGATGGTCGGATACGGAGATCACCCTGATAAACGAAGAATGGATCCGCAACGGCTGGCAGCGTTTTAGGATCGTCACCGTACTCGACAGATTGACGGGCGCAATTCGAAGCGAAGACCTCAACAGCTCCTACACCGGAAGCTGCACGATCGCCGATGTCGCAAAGAAACTTTTCTAGAATGTGAATTTCCGCGCCGGGGAAATACCGTATGTCGGTCGAACATGTTCATGCGCTGGCCAAGGGGGTGCGCTTAAGTCAATACGAGATCATCGGCATCTTGGGTTCCGGAGGTTTCGGCATCACCTACATGGCTCGCGACACAACCCTCGATACCTTGGTCGCGATAAAGGAATACCTCCCGGGAGACTTTGCGGTGCGGCAGGGGGATTCGCAGGTCACGGCGAAATCCAGCACGTCCAAAGGCGATTTCGATTGGGGATTAAGCCGCTTTCTTGATGAAGCTCGCGTACTGGCGAAATTTCGTCATCCCAACATCGTTCATGTGAACCAGATCTTCGAAGCCAACCATACGGCTTACATCGTGATGGAGTATGAGAAGGGCGAACCGCTCGACGATTTCCTCAAACGCACAGGCCCCATAAGCGAGCAGCAGACCACGGACATCCTGTTCCCCATTCTCGACGGCCTGAAGCGCGTGCATGAACTGGGTTTCCTGCATCGCGATATCAAACCCAGCAACATCATCATTCGCCACGAGGGCGGTGCGGTGCTCATCGATTTCGGCGCGGCGCGCCAAGCCATGGAAACGAAAAGCCGGGCCATCACCTCCATCGTGACGGAGGGCTACGCACCGCTTGAGCAGTACGACACGAGCGGAAATCAAGGCGCGTGGACCGATATCTATGCGTTAGGTGGTCTCGCCTATACCTGCGTGACGGGAAAGAAGCCGCCTGCCGCGACGTCGCGGCTGAGAAACGATCCCTTGGTGCCCTTGGCAATTGCTGCCAATGGCCGCGTTTCGCCGGCATTTGCCGCGGCGATCGATTCGGCGCTAAGCGTTTTTGAGAACCAGCGGCCCCAGAGCATTGGCGAGTTTGCGGCGTTGATTTCCGGCGCGGCGCCGCCGCGTGCAGCTCCGTCTCACGCGGACGATGCGACACGAATTGTGCTGACGAACGCCACGCGAGTCGTGCGGCCTGACGATGCCAGGGCCGGCACAGCGACAGCGGGGAGCGCCAACACACCGACGCCACCGACGCGCGAGATTCAGGCACCGCCCGCGGCAAGAATGAGATTTGCCGCTTTGGGCGCCGCGGCTGCGGCGGTTTTGATCATCGTGGCGGGTGGATGGTTCTATTGGCAGCGCGCAACCGTGCCGACGCTCGCAGCAAACGACGCCGGCAATGCGGATGTGGCGAGCGCGCAATCGCCAGTGTCGTCGCCTGCCGTTGCACCGGCCGCCGTATTGAGCCCAACCGAACCACCGCCCAGCCCGAATGTTGCAGGGTCAACCGCGCCCGCTGTTCCACCGGCGACAGCCTCCACGGCCATCGAACAATCGGTAGCGCCAAGAGAACGTGCGGCGGCGCCTCAAGCCGCGCCCGCGCCCCCGCCTCCGGTCAGGATCCAGCCAAGCTTCGATTGTGCAAAGGCCGCCAATGACGCTGAACGTCTCGTTTGCTCGGACAGTCAGTTGGCGATGCTGGATGTGAAAATGGCAGACCTCTACCGAACAGGGCTCGCTTCGGTCGCAGACACGAACGAATTCTCCGGCGAGCAAGTGGGATGGATGACGCGCAGAGACGTCTGCAGCGATAAAGAATGCTTGATCGTGGCGTATAATGAACGCATCAAAGACCTCGAACGCTGGGCCCGCCGATAGCCTCCGTGGCGGTTCGGCTTGACCGCGCTTTCCAAGCAGGGGTCCATGCAGCAACCAATTCAGGCCATCGAGATCAAGGATTCGTGGAAGTCCTATGATGGCGGTGCAAGCTTCGCGTTGCGCGGTATAACGCTCGACGTCGGAAGCGGAGAATTCATGGCGCTGATCGGCGCTTCGGGCTCCGGCAAGACCACGCTTCTGAAGCTCATCAACCGCCTCGTCGAACCGACGCGCGGCACGGTTTTCGTCGGCGGCGAGGATGTGTCGCTGAGCGACCCCGTCCAGCTGCGGCGGCGCATCGGCTATGTCTTCCAGGGTATCGGCCTCTTCCCGCATCTCTCGGTCGCCCAGAATATCGGTATCACGCTCAGCCTGCTCGGCTGGGCAAAGGACGCCATCGAGGCGCGAGTCGCCGAGCTCTTGGACCTCACCCGTCTGCCGCGCGAGCTCGCGACCCGCATGCCGGCGACGCTGTCGGGCGGCCAGAGTCAACGTGTCGGCGTCGCGCGCGCTCTGGCTGCGAAGCCTCGCATCATGCTGATGGACGAGCCCTTCGGCGCCGTCGATCCGATCACCCGCGACGGTTTGGCGAAGGACTACCGCAGGCTTCATGACGAGCTCGGCCTGACCACGGTGATGGTAACGCATGACGTCCTCGAAGCAGTCCTGCTGGCCGACCGCATCGCCGTGCTCGAAGCGGGCGAGCTGCTCGAATGTGGTCCCACGCAGGAGCTTCTCGCCCATCCCAAGCGCGATGCCGTGCGAGAATTGATGGACATGCCTCGCCGGCAGGCGGAGCGGGTGCGCGCGCTGACCGCCGCGTCGAGTTCCTCGTGACCACGCTCGATCCGCGCATCGCCGAAGCGCTGGCGCGCCTGCCCGAATATCTGGGTGCGCACGTCGTTCTCAGTCTCAGTGCGCTGGGTCTCGGTCTGGCCTTGAGTCTGCCGCTGGCTTTGCTGGCCGTGCGCTCGCCGCGAATGCGTTGGGTCCTCCTCACCGCCGCAAGCGTCATCCAGACCATCCCGAGCCTTGCGCTGCTGGCGTTGTTCTATCCGCTCCTGCTGGCGCTTTCGCTTCTCGCCAAAGCGGCGACGGGGGCGCAATTCTCCGCGCTCGGCTTCCTGCCGTCTTTGCTGGCGCTGACGCTCTACTCCATGCTGCCCATTCTGCGGAACACCGTCACGGGGCTCCTGGGCGTCGATGCAGCGGCCAAGGAGGCCGCGCTTGGCGTCGGTATGACGCCGCTGCAGTCGCTCCTCCAGGTGGAGCTGCCGCTGGCGCTGCCGGTGATCATGGCGGGCATCCGGACGGCGTCGGCGCTGGTGATCGGCACGGCGACGCTGTCGACGCCGGTCGGGCAGACGAGCCTGGGAAATTACATTTTCACCGGACTGCAGACGCAGAATTGGATCTTCGTGTTGTTCGGCTGCGTCGCGGCGGCGTTGCTGGCGCTCGCGGCAGATGGGCTCCTGGCATTTTTCGAGCGTCTGATGGTCCGCCGCAGTCGCCCTCGGATGATCGCCGCCGGCGTAGGCTTGCTTCTCATCTTGGCCGCGGCGGGTCTGAGCCCGTTCCTGGCGCCGCCAGCGCAATATGTCATCGGAGCGAAGGGTTTTCCCGAGCAATATGTGCTCGCTTCCCTCATCGATCAGCGTCTTGGCGCCGCAGGCCTGAGGTCCGTGACGCGCAGCAATCTCGGCTCGGCGGTGATCTTCAACGCGCTGGTCGCCGGAGATGTAGACGCCTATGTCGATTACTCGGGAACGATCTGGACCAATTATATGCACCGTACCGATACGCCCTCGCGCGACATCGTGCTGCGCGAGATGGGCGATTGGCTGAAACGGACCTATGGCATCACGGTGCTCGGCCCGCTCGGCTTCGAGAACGCCTATGTGTTCGCCATGCGCCGCGACCGGGCGAGTGCGCTCCGCATCAAAAGCATCGATGATCTTGCCGCGGCGTCACCGCGCCTGGCCGTCGGCGGAGATTACGAAATTTTCAGCCGTCCGGAATGGCAGGCGCTGCGCAAAGCCTATGGGCTCGCCTTCCGCCAGGAGCGGCAGATGCAGCCCATCTTCATGTACAAAGCCGTCGCAGACGGCGAGGTTGATGCCATTACGGCGTTCTCCAGCGATGGGCGCATCGCGGAGCTCGATCTTCTGACGCTCGGCGATCCCAAACAGGCCATCCCGCCCTATGACGCGGTGCTTCTGGTCGCACCTCGGCGCAGCGCCGATGCCGCGTTTGCCGCCGCGCTGAGGCCGCTCATCGGCCGTATCTCGATCGAGCGTATGCGCGATGCAAATTTGCTGGTCAGCCGCGAGGAAGGCCAAGCGCCGCCGGAGGAAGCCGCACGCCGTCTGTGGCGGGCGATTGCGGGCCAATGAAGCGGGGTTCCTCCCCGGTTCTTACGGGGGAGGTGCTGAGCGCAGCGAAGCGCTGGGGGCGCGGAGCCGCTGAGGTCAGCGTAGCAGTGTCAGCGGGTGCGTTTCTTGGGCACCAGGCGCTTGATCCATTCGGGGAAGGCGAAGGCGGCGGCGTGGATGTCCGGATTGTAATAGTCGCATCTGAGCTTCGCGGCGGCAAAGCGCGTCGCCGCTCGTCTGATGCCTGCAGGAGTCCCCAAAGGCTTCTCCATGCCGGCCCAAGAGAGCGCCATGAAGCCGCCGATATAGGTCGGCACGACCGTCAAATAGAGTCCGGATTGCGGGAAGTAGGCGGCCAGATCATTCAGCGCCTCGGTGATCTCCCAGGGCTGATAGAACGGCACGCCAGTCTGGAACGTGGCGAAGCCGCCGGGGCGGAGCGCGCCGCGCACGCGGGCATAGAACGTATCGCCGAACAAAGCTTTCCCAGGCCCCACCGGATCCGGGCGATCGGCGACAATCAGATCGAAGCGCGCCTTGGCATCCTTGCGGCCGAGATATTCAAAAGCGTCCGCGATCTCGATCGTCAGGCGCTTGTCCTTGAACGCTTTGGCGTTGATCGCGCCGAAGTGTTCCCGGCAAAGCTCCACAACCTTCCCGTCGATATCGACGAGAACGACCTCCTTCACGCCTTTGTGCTTCAGCGCCTCGTCGGCGATGGAGAGATCGCCGCCGCCCACGATCATGACGCGTTCGGCCTTGCCATGCTCCAGCAGCGGCAGATGGGTCAGCATCTCGGCATAGGCGGATTCGTCGCGGGTGGTGATCTGGACGATGTCGTCGAGCACCATGACGCGGCCATTGGCGACCGTGTCGAAAATCTTAATCATCTGGTAACGGCTTTTTTCCTCAGCGACGACGCCGGTGAGCTCCATGCTCTGGGCATAGCCTTTGTGAAGCCGTTCACGGAACATCTTGGGTCGGATATTCGCCAATTTCGCACCGCTCGCTTTGCTCAGGCCAGCGCCTATAAAGCGCAGCGGCCGCTCTGTCCACCGCGCTCCCGACACTGCGAGCGCTCGCTCGCGAGACGCTTCCAGAGCACGGCGCCAAAGTTTTTTTCCCCCAGGGTCCAAATTTTCTTGCGCTGGGGGACAACGGCCCTATATTTCCCCTGCCTCGGTTTCCGGGGCAAAGGCGGCGTGCTGCGGAAGTAACTCTTCCGCCCGCCGCTTTCTTCTTGGGTTGGCGCGGCAGCAATGGCGCGCTTTGGTGTCAACACCTTTGGAAGGGTAGGTGCCAGGATGGCTCAACTCGGACTCGGTGTGGCGGCGATCAATGGAGCAAGAGCCCTTAAGGCTCGCGCTCCGGCGAGGACCGTCCCGGTTCCTATTCCCGAAGGGGATGCGGATTGCAAAGATCATTTCGTCACGAAAAACGGGATGACCTTTGCAGGCAGTCACCTGATCATCGATCTTTGGGAGGCAGAAGGCCTCGACGATAAGGATCGAATCGAGCAGGCAATGATTGATGCAGTGGAAGCGGCAGGAGCAACACTCCTCCACCTTCACCTGCATACCTTTACGCCCAGCGGGGGCGTTAGCGGTGTCGCTGTATTGGCCGAAAGCCACATCAGCGTTCATACATGGCCCGAGCGCGGTTATGCCGCGTTCGATATCTTCATGTGCGGCAATGCCGAACCCCGTAAAGCGTTCTCGGTGTTGAAGCAGGCTTTTGCACCAAAGCGCGTTGTGCTCGGTGAGCACAAGCGCGGCGTACTCTAAGGTCCTGCCGATAAACGTCCGGAAACTTCGGACGCGTTAACCATAAAGCGGGAACGATGCGCAAGCTCGTTCCCGCTTTTGTTTTTGGTCGTTAATCTTGATCGCTACGATATTCCGTGCCCGGTAGCGGATGGGTTGGGTGCGCGCGCGCAAGGTAACGGGCATGGGACGCTTTGATGCGGCCATCATTGGTGGTGGAATCGAAGGACTAGTCGCCGCCATTACGCTTGCGCGCGCGGGCTTTCACGTCATCGTTGTGGAAAAGCAAAGCGTTCCGGGCGGCCGCGCATCGACGCGCGAATTCCATCCGGGGTTTCGAGCATCTCCGTATACGGATGAACTGCCCGCGATCCCGAGCCGTCTTTACCGCAGCCTCAATCTCGCGCGGCACGGCGCCATCCTGGCGCCATCGCCGGCTTCGGTGCTGATCTCGGAGTCGGGCACCAGCCTCTTCTTCGCCGATGCCGCCCGCTCGGCCCGTACGGTGCCCGGGGCGGCGCGCTCCGGGTTCCTTGCCTTCCGCGAGGAAGTCGAGGCTTCGCGGCGGGCGGTCGAAGAGCGTGTTTTTTCTCTCGAAGCTCCGTTGCCGCGCCGATGGTATTCCCGCTCCC
>DATHDZ010000093.1:0-12481 GCA_035318785.1 Micropepsaceae bacterium | reverse complement strand
TGATCGTTGTTGGCAAAGACGATGCGCCCGCCCTTCGGCACGATGGTGACGAGTGGGATGAAGGTCTCGCCGCGTTGATCGATGGTCTTCTCTGGCGCAAGACGCGCCGCACCCGCCGGCATGGATGTTTTGGAATCCGGTACAAGGACAACAACCGCATTCGCCACCGGCCGGCCATCTTGGTCGCTGACCTCGACGGTGAATGTCGTGGCGGACGCAGGTCCGCAAACAGCGAACAGCAGCGCTCCGACACACGGAAAAATCCTTCTCCCCATAAGGAATAACCTAGGGGAGATTGGTTACTGAACCTTTCAGAACTTGTTAAACAAGCCTGAAGCTGGCGTTTGAATTCCACCTACGCAGTCAGGGCTTTGGCGAGCACCGGGAGGCTGCGATCCATCCGGTAGTCGATCCCGCTGTGATCGTCAGGAAATTCTTCATAAATATGAACAACTCCTTTGCGTTTGAGGGCCTGGTTCATGCGGCGTGCGCCATAGACCAGATTGTACTGGTCGACGTCGCCGCAATCGATGAAGAGCGCCTTCAGACCCTTTAGGCCCGCGTGATGCGTCTCGACCAGAGTCAGCGGATCCCATTTCATCCAATTCGCCCAACGGTCGGCAATGAGTTCGCAGGTGATCGGGTCGACGGGGAGTCTAACCCCCATATAGGAGTCCAAGTCGGGGTCGTAGGTCGCGCACATGGCAAGCATCATCAACACGTGAACGTCGTCATCCTTGACCTTGGGCTTGGCGAAGAAATTGTCGAGCCATCGCTCGATGTCGCCGCCATCCTTCGCAAGGCCGCGCAGGGTGCGCGGCATGTCGAGGAAATGCAGCAGCTCAAAACCCATGTCGCCGGAGTGACAAGCCGAAGCGGACCAGAAATGCGGATAGAGCAGCGCATGCACCATGGCGCCGTAGCCGCCAGAGCTTTTGCCGAAGACGCCGCGCCGTCCGGCTCCCCCGCAGCCCAATTCATGCTCCACGAACGGAACGGCTTCTTCGATGAGGAAATCTGCCCAGCGCCCGATGGCAGCGCTATTGATGTATTGGTTGCCGCCCAGGCGTGTGAAGCAATCGGGAAACGCGATGACACATGGCGGCATCGCACCTGTTGCGATTAAGCGGTCCGCCTGCTCGGGGACGTTTTCCGTGAAATTCCGCCAATTGGTGTGCGCCGGACCACCCGCGGTAAAACCGACAAGATCCACCAGCAGCGGCAGGGTACGTCCATCATGGCCCGCGGGAATGTAAACGTCGATGACCCGCTCGTTTGGATCGCCAAGGAAATTGTCCTTGAGGACGATGCTTTCGAGTGTCATTCGCTTCACGGCGCCCGCGGGCGCGTAGCGATCGCGTTTCATGGATGGGCTCCAGTTTGTGCTCTCGAGAACTCGTAAGTGACCGGGCCTCGCTTGGAAAGGCCCGCCAGTATATGACTATGCCTGACCGCTTCCGCCGAAACCGCTCGCTCGCATCGCGGCACTCGCCCTTTTTGCGCGGACGCAGCCGAAGGGTCACTTCACCAAGTCACCGTAAAACGCGCGCAGCGCCGCACGCGTGCGTTCTTTGCTGTAATGCGCCGCGGTCGCAAGCCCGGCATCCCGCATTTTCAGCAAGCCCGGATCTTTCCGCTCCAGACCGATGACGATTCGCGCGAGCGCGTCCGCGACCTCCTCCAAATGATCGGGCGCAAACCAGAAACCATTGTCGGGGCGCGCATATTCCTGGCCGCCATAACCGTGGAAACCGGCCACGATGGCGCCGGACGCCATCGCTTCCAACGGCACAAGGCCGAACGATTCCAGGAAAGGAAGGGACAGTACGATCGCCGATCGGCCGAAGATATCCGCCGTTTCGCGTTCGGTTTTGCTCTCGACGATGTCCCAGGGGATCGATTGAAATTGCGGATATTTGAGGCTGAAGATTCTTTGAATCGCCGCCGCTTCGCGCGGCAGTTTGCGTGGGATAAGCGCGATCTGCATCGTCTTGGCGCGCGGGACGAAGAGCTCCGCGTCAATGTAACAGGGAATGATCGCGACATCGGCGAGGTGCAGCACGCGCTCCAAGAATCCCTTCGCAATCGCGCTCTGGCATCCCACTTTTGCGAAGCCCAGCTCACGATATCGCTGAGGTGGAATGGGGTTGAACAGCGTGTAGTAATGCGCCTGACAGAACAGCACTTTCTTCACCGGAAAATGTACCATCTCGGCAAGCATTCCGTTGAGCACCTCCGGGAAGACCAGGATGTCGCCGGGGCGAGTGGCAAGGTGAGGTCCGGTCAACACGCGGGCTTGCGTGGTGAACCAGGAAGGCGCGCCGTCGGGCTGGTAAACGCAGGCATCGAAGCCCAGCCCTACGAGCAATTCCGCTTGACGGTAGGCCGTCTTGATGCCGCCGGTGATCTCGGTGGTTGCGAACGGGCTAAGGAAGATGATCCGTGCCACGGCATCCTCCGCCAAGTGCGTCAGCGCAAGGAAGCGTTGATCTTCTCCAGTGCCGCCGAGCCGGGACACAGATCCTTCTCGGTCAAGCGATTGAGCGGTACGTCCACCGTGTTGAGAGCGGCGTGCATGTCGCGAGCCACGGGGTCCATGTAGATGAGCCCGGTGACAACTTCGCCTGCTGCCGCGCGCTGCTGCATATAGGTCATGGCGCCGATCCGGTCATGCGGATCATATTCCGGGTGGAGCTTGGCAAGACGCAGCATCGAACCGTCATGCAGCGTGACGTCGCTGACTGTCCCCGGCGCGTAATCGACCGTGATCGGCTCACGCGGATCCATGAAGTCGAGTCGATTCACCGCCTCGTTATGGGCGCGGACGAAATCGAAGCTCTTGGTCGAGCCGGGGTGGTTGTTGAATGCGACGCACGGGCTGATGATGTCGATGAACGCTGGGCCGGGATGGCTCAAACCGGCCATGATGAGCGGAACGACCTGCTTCTTGTCGCCCGAAAAGCTGCGCGCCACGAATGTCGCGCCGATGAGGAGCGCGAGGCCCACGAGATCGAGTGGCGAATCATTGTTCGCCCCGCCTGCCTTGCTCTTGGAGCCCTTATCGGCCGTGGCAGAGAACTGGCCCTTGGTGAGTCCATACACGCCGTTATTTTCGGTGATGTACAGCATGTTCACGCCGCGCCGCACGCAATGCACGAATTGGCCCAACCCGATCGAGGCCGAATCGCCGTCTCCCGAGACGCCGAGATAGATCAGATCCTTGTTGGCGAGATTGGCGCCGGTGAGCACGGAAGGCATGCGGCCGTGGACGGAATTGAAGCCGTGGCTCTGGCCGAGGAAATAGTCGGGCGTCTTGGATGAGCAGCCGATGCCAGAAAGCTTCGCCAAGCGATGCGGCTCGATGTTCAATTCGAAACAGGCCTGGATGATGGCGGCGCTGATGGAATCATGGCCGCAGCCCGCGCAAAGCGTCGAAATGGAGCCCTCATAGTCGCGGTGCGTAAAGCCAAGCGTGTTCTTGGGCAGCGCGGGATGATGAAATTTCGGTTTTGCGAGATAGGTCATTCGGCCGCCTCTTTGGCTTTCATCTGCAGACGCTCGGCGATCGCCGCGGTAATGAACCGCGCCGTGATCGGGGTGCCGTCATAGTGCAGAACGGAGATGAACCGGGCAGGGTCGGTAGCACATTCATTGACGAGCAGCATCCGCATCTGCGCATCGCGGTTCTGTTCGACGACGAAGACCTGATCATGGGCATTGATGAAATCCACGACCTCGTCCGAGAAGGGAAAGGCGCGAAGCCGCAAAGTGTCGAGATGCAGTCCTTGGGTCTCCAGGGCAACCAGGGCTTCGCTCATGGCGGCCGAGGTGGAGCCGAAATAAATCACGCCATACCGCGCAGTTTCGCGCGCTTTGCGCTTTACGGGTGCGGGCACCATAGACTTGGCGGTTTCGAATTTCCGCACCAGCCGTTGCATGTTGTCGGCATAGACCGAACCCTCTTCGCTGTATTTGGCGAAGCGGTCGCGCGAGGTGCCGCGGGTGAAATAGGCGCCCTTGGTCGGATGGACGCCGGGAAGCGTGCGGTACGGAATGGCGTCGCCATCGACGTCGAGATATCGGCCGAAGGTCTTGCCGGCCTCGAGGTCCTCGGCGCTCATCACCTTGCCGCGGTCATAACGGCGCGAATCGTCCCAGGCGAGCGGCGGGCACAGCCAATCGTTCATGCCGATGTCGAGGTCTTCCATCACGAAAATCGGCGTCTGCAGCCGTTCGGCAAGGTCCAACGACTGTGCCGCCATCTCGAACAATTCGTGCGGATCTTCCGGAAACAGGAGCACATGCTTCGTGTCGCCGTGGCTGGCATAGGCGCATAAAAGGATGTCCGCCTGTTGGGTGCGCGTCGGCATGCCGGTAGAGGGTCCGCCGCGCTGGACGTCGAAGATGACCGCCGGAACTTCCGCGAAATACGCCAGGCCGAGGAATTCCTGCATCAGCGAGATGCCGGGTCCCGAGGTGGCGGTGAAGGCCCGCGCGCCATTCCAGCTGGCACCTATTACCGCGCCGATGGCGGAGATTTCGTCCTCGGCTTGGATGATGGCGAATTTGTTCTTCTTGGTTTCCGGATCGACCCGCAATTTCCGGCAATATTTCATAAAGGCCTCGGCCAGCGAGGTCGAAGGCGTGATCGGATACCACGCCGCGACGGTGGCGCCGCCAAAGACGCAACCCAAAGCCGCTGCGTCATTGCCGTTGATGAAGATGCGGTTCCCGACCGCGTCCGATTTTGCCACCTTCAGCGCACAGATACCGGCGAGATTCTCCCTCGCATAGGTGTGGCCCATGCGAACGGCCTGGATGTTGGACTCGAGAAGCTGTTGCTTGGCGCCGTATTGGTCGCTGATCAGCTTTTCCACCACGACCAAATCGATATCGAGAATGGCCGACAGCGCGCCGACATATATGATGTTCTTGAAAAGCTGACGCTGCCTTGGGTCCTTGTAGGTGCGGTTGCAGATTTCTGTCAGCGGCATCCCGATGACATGGATGTCGGCGCGAAACTTCGATTCCGGCATCGGCTTGGAGGAGTCGTAGAACAGGTAGCCGCCCGCATCGAGGGAGGCGACGTCCTTGTCCCAGGTCTGCGGGTTCATCGCCACCATCAGGTCGCAGCCGCCGCGCCGCCCGACCCAACCTTTGCCGGAAACGCGAACCTCGAACCACGTGGGCAGGCCCTGGATGTTCGACGGGAAAATATTGCGCGTCGCGACCGGCACGCCCATCCGAAGAATGGAACGCGCGAACAATTCGTTCGCCGAAGCCGAGCCGGAGCCGTTCACATTGGCGAATTTGACGACGAAGTCGTTTGTGGCCTTGATCGGCTTAGACATGGCAACCGGCCTTTGCCGTGTCGAAGAGAAACTTCTGCATGTCCCAAGCGCCGGTGGGACAACGTTCCGCGCACAATCCGCAATGGAGGCAAAGGTCCTCGTCCTTTGCCATGATCCGTCCCGTTTTCAACGCTTCGGAGACATAGAGATCCTGCGTCTCGGGATGGGATGACGGAGCGGTCAGCCGCTGTCGCAACTCGGCTTCGGGGCCGTTCTCGGTGAAGGTGATGCAGTCCATCGGGCAGATATCGACGCAGGCATCGCACTCGATGCATTTGGGTCCTTCGAACACGGTCTGCACATCGCAGTTCAGGCAGCGCTCGGCCTCCATGAACGCCTGCTTCACGTCGAAACCGAGTTCGACTTCGATCTTGACGTTCTTCAGCGTCACTTCCGGCGGAGCGTGCGGGACCTTGTAGCGTTTATCCAGCGAAATATCGTTGTCGTAGCTCCACTCATGAATCCCCATCTTCTGGCTCATGAGATTGACCAGCGGGGGCGGGCGATGCTGCACATCATCGCCGCTGCATAAGAGATCGATCGAGACGGCAGCTTCGTGTCCGTGCGCAACCGCCCAGATGATGTTCTTGGGTCCGAAGGCCGAATCGCCGCCGAAGAAAACCTTCGGATGCGAGGACTGCATGGTTGTGGAACTGACCTTGGGCATTTCCCAGCGGTCGAATTCGATGCCGAGGTCCTTCTCGATCCAAGGGAATGCGTTTTCCTGGCCCACCGCGACGAGCACGTCGTCGCATTCCATGTGGATGTCGGGCTCTCCAGCCGGCACCAGTGAACGCCGGCCCTTGGCGTCGTATTCCGCTTTGACTTTTTCGAACAGCACGCCGGTGAGACGACCCTTGTCGTGGGTGAATTCCTTCGGCACCAGGAAGTTGAAGATCGGAATGCCTTCGTGCATCGCGTCCTCCTTTTCCCAAGGAGACGCCTTCATTTCTTCAAAGCCCGAGCGCACCACAACCTTCACATCGTCGCCGCCCAACCTGCGCGAGGTGCGGCAGCAATCCATCGCGGTGTTGCCCCCGCCGAGCACGATCACGCGCTTGCCGATTTTGTCGGTGTGTCCAAAGGACACGCTCGAAAGCCAATCGATGCCGATATGGATATTGGCGGTGGCTTCCTGACGGCCGGGGATTTCAAGCTCGCGCCCGCGCGGCGCGCCGCACCCGACAAAGATCGCATCGTAGCCTTCGGCGAGAAGCGCCTTCATGGAATCGATGCGGTTGCCGAGGCGCAATTCTGGCTGCAGACCGAGGATGTAATCCACTTCCTCGTCGAGCACGGCTTCCGGAAGCCGGAATTTTGGAATTTGCGTGCGCATCATGCCGCCCGCCGCGGCGTCTTGGTCGTACAGCACGCAATGATAGCCCAGCGGGAGAAGATCCCTCGCCACGGTGAGGGAGGCCGGGCCGGCCCCGATGAGAGCGATGCGCCTGCCGTTCTTCTGTGCCGGGGCCACGGGAAGCCGGCTGCGGATGTCGTCCTTGTAATCGGCCGCCACCCGCTTCAATCGGCAGATCGCGACAGGTTGTGCCGCTTTGCCTCCTTCCTCGACGCGCACGCGTCGGCAGGCAGGTTCGCAAGGGCGGTCGCATGTGCGCCCCAGGACGCCGGGAAACACGTTGGACTGCCAATTAACCATATAGGCATCGCTATACCGGCCGGCCGCGATGAGGCGGATATATTCGGGCACGGGCGTATGGGCAGGACAGGCCCACTGGCAATCGACGACCTTATGGAAATAATTCGGGTCTTGGATATCGGTGGGGCTCATTCCCGGCTTTTGGCCCGAAATCTCGCCCGGAATGTAGTCTACGCTCTGCCCCGATCGTGAGGCAGCCATTTCTCCGGCTTGCCCGTTCGCCGTATTACCACCCATGTTTGTGACCGTTGCTCCGCCGAATTCCTGCATTTTGCCTGTGCGAATTGCCACTGCACGTGTTCTGACCGGTTTTGGTAAATCCTCTACGTGCCGTGTTCCACCCGGTTTTGCCTCGCTGTGACTCGCGAGTGTGGCGTCTCATGGGGTCTATTTACACCATAGACGCCACGATGGCGGAAAAATTTCACTCTGGCGGACTATTAGATTCCGTCAACAAAAACAAGGGCCATGGCGGGATTTCGCCATGGCCCTGAGCGGTACGGCCGAGACCAAAACGGGCCGATTCGCCCTATACCCGCTAACCGCGCAAAGCCTGCTGACGCCGGTCGATGTTGATCGCCACGGTCCGGCCCGTCTGGGTCTTCGCCATCGCCATGACGTCGGCTCGTGAGGTCGTGGGCGCGACCACATGGCCGCCCTTCTCAACCAGCAGCGAGGCCGGCACCGCGATTGCGATTCCTCTGGGAGTCTGCAGTTCGATGAGGCCGGCGTGCTGATCGACCGCAAGGATATAGCCCAATCTTTCACCATCGGAGCCTGACACGGCGCGCCCTTCCATGCTGGCGAGTTGCGCAGTGCTCATTGTCTGTTCGTGCTGGGGCATGATCGAGGTCTGCATCGCGACGGAGCGCGGCTCCGCCACCGCCAATTTCGAATCGCCGATCGCGCGCAAATCGGCTGGCGTCGGATTGGGCGCAGATCCGATGTTCAGATCGGTCTGAGCAACATGGTTGCCGAACCAATTCGCGGAAGCGGGAGAGATGCACACTGCCGACAGCAGCAGCAGGGACATCATCGTGTTGGTGGTTTTCATGTTCCACTCCTCTGTCTAAGCTATCGGAGCCCGGCCGATGTTCTGGCAACTCCGCCCTCCGGGAATGACCCGCCGAGCCGTCACAAAGAAAACGCGCAAAGCGCTTTCGGGGCACGTCTCGAAGCCGATGAAGATTGTGGTATTTCGAAGACTTGGGCGCGGCGGTTTGCGCCGATGCGGCGCACAAAAAACGGGCCGCGGATTGCGGCCCGTTTCAACAGAAGAGCTTTCGCGTTCGCGTTAGCGAGACGGTGAAGCCGCAGCGATGTTTCCTGCGCCGCCGCTCTGCGTGAGCGCCTTGCGTTCGCCGTCGGCACTGGCGGTTTTTGCCGCCGCAGCGTCAACGTTGGAATTGTCTTCGTCTTTCGTGACGATGGGAAGGCGGTCTTCCCTTAAGTCGGCAGGCGTCGGATTCGGCGCCGAGCCGACATTGCGGTTTATGCCCTGATAGGGATTATGAAACCAATTTGCCGATGCCGGCATGATAAAGGTTGCCGAAGCGAACAGCAGCGACAACATCAATTTCGTTTTCATCGTGCTCTCCCAGATCCAACCACGCGGCCTGTTGCCTCTTACGAGAACCGGCCTATCGATCATCAAATGCCAGAAACGCCGGCTGTGCAAGGGAAGGCGGTTTGATTTCCGGTAAAGATTTGGTTGGCTGGAATGGAATAAATTTACCCATGACAATTGCGGGGGCGTTGCGACGCGGCGTGGCGCGTCTAAGTCACATCGTCCGGCTTTTCGAGATTTGGGTAGGAATGCCATCGGCCTTTGGCGTCGCGCAGCCGGTGGGAATCGCCGGTCCGTTCGATGTCGCTGAGATTGAGCAGCGCCTTGGCATAGCCGCCTGGAATGTCGAGTACATAATGGGGTTGGCAGAGACCCGAAACGCGGGCACGCAGCTCGCGCATCAGTCTTTGACCTTCGGCAATGGGCACGCGGAAATGGCCCGTCCCCGGCGCGAGGTCCATATGGTGCAGATAATAGGGCTGGATGCGCGTCTCGACGAGCGCACGCATCAAGGCTTCCAGCGTGGCCACATCATCATTGACGCCCTTCAACAGCACGCTCTGGCTGACGAGAGGAATCCCGGCATCGATCAGCCTGGCGCAGGCGCGCTGTGCCGCATCCGAGAGCTCGCGCGGGTGATTCACATGCACCGCAACATAGGTCGCTTTGCGCGTTTTGATGGCGCGGACCAACGTGTCCGTGATGCGTTCGGGATCGGCAACCGGCATGCGCGTATGCCAGCGCAGGACTCTGACATGCGCAATGGTGCTGAGGCGTTCCGCGACGTCCGCAAGGCGCCTCGGCGACAGCATGAAAGGGTCGCCCCCGGTGAGGATCACCTCCCAAATCCCGCTATGAGCGGCGATATAGTCGAGCGCAGCGTCGAGTGCGGCGGGGGGCAGCACTTGATCTTCCCCGGGGCCAACCATCTCGCGGCGGAAGCAGAACCGGCAATAGACCGGACAAACATGTGTGAGTTTTAGAAGCACGCGATCGTCATAGCGATGGACGATTCCGCGAACCGGACTGTGCCGGTCATCGCCGATGGGATCGCTGCGTTCCTCTATCGTGATCTCGCGCTCCGCTTTTGAGGGTACGAATTGGCGGGCGATCGGGTCATCGGGATCGCGGACATCGATGAGATCGGCGATGGCGGGCGTGATCGCCACGGCATACTTCGCGGCGACGGCGCGCAGACCGTCGACGGACTGCGGCCCAACAAGGCCGGCCTCTGTCAAATCCTCTACGGTCCGCAAAACCTGGCCCTTATTTCGCATGTGTCCTCTCATTCCGGCGCTGGCGTCCACATGACGCGATCGATCCGGCCGGCCCCGGTCGCCAGCATCACCAACCGGTCGAAACCCAGCGCGACGCCGGATGCCTCAGGCATATGCGCGAGCGCGTCGAGGAGGTCCTCGTCGATCGGATAACGCTCGCCGTAAATCCGTTCTTTCTCTCTCATCTCCACTTCGAAGCGATGACGCTGTTCCTGCGGATCGGTGAGCTCGCCAAATCCGTTGGCGAGTTCGACACCACAGAGATACAGCTCGAAGCGTTCTGCGAAACGCGGATCGTCCGCCGAGCTGCGCGCCAGCGCCGCCTCGATGCGAGGATAGCGATCCAGGATTGTCGGCCGGTCGAGTCCGAGCCGTGGCTCGATCCGTTCGGTGAGCACACGACTGAAAATATCGGACCAATGGTCGTCTTCCGCGATTTTGATTCCGGCTGCCAGTGCCGCGCGCGCCAGTGCTTCGCGATCAGGCGACCCGTCGAGGCCCATCGCGGTCGTGAGATCAATCGCAGCATAGCGCCGGAAAGCCTCCGCCACGCTGAGACGCTCCGGCCCGTTGTCAACGTCCGCCTGCCGGCCGCGAAAGCGAAAAACCGATGTTCCCGCTTCGCCTGCCGCCAGCTTGAGGATGTTCAGGCAATCCTGGATCACGGAGCCGTAAGGCTCACCTGCGCGATACCATTCCAGCATGGTGAATTCGGGCGCGTGAAGGTCGCCGCGCTCGCGATTGCGAAAGACCGGAGCGAAAGTGAAGATCCGCCGTTCGCCTGCGGCCAGCAGCTTCTTGCAGGCGAATTCGGGCGAAGTGTGCAGATAAAGACGCTTTCGAGACGCATCGGGGGAGATAAGCTGCGTTTCAAAGCCATGCAAATGGGCCTCATTCCCCGGCGAGATCTGCAAAGCGCCGCATTCGACTTCGGTGAACCCCGCAGCCATGAAATAGCGCCGCACCGCCTCGCGGATGCGCCCGCGCGCCGCGAGCAGCGGCCGGCGGTCCGCGTGCACGCGTCTATCCCACCAGGGAGACGGCCCGGTCATCGGCATCCCACTGTCCTCAAGAGGCCATCTTGGCCGTGGGAAGGGCACCTGCTATGACCCGGCCCCGGACGCCGGCTCCCGGCACAAATCAAGAGGCAAAGCGTGGTCTCAGTCATCGCCAGCAGCATTCGAAAAGGCAACGTCGTGGAGAAGGAAGGCAAACTCTACGTCGTCATACGCGCCGAAAACATCCATCCTGGCAAGGGCACGCCGGTGACGCATCTGGAAATGCGCCGCATCTCGGATGGCGTGAAGACGAACGAGCGCTACAAGACCACGGATTCGGTCGAAAAGGCCTTCATCGACGAAAACAAATACAACTATCTCTACCAGGACGGGGATAGTTACGTGTTCATGGAGCCCAACAATTTCGAGCAGATCCATGTGCCCGGCGATGTGATCGGGGATGGGACTGCGTACCTCGCCGAAAACATGGAAGTCCATGTGAGCCTGTACAATGGCGTGCCGATTTCCGTCGAGCTGCCGGCTCGCGTGGTGCTGGAGATCGTCGATACCGAGCCGGTGGTCAAAGGGCAGACCGCGTCCTCGTCCTTCAAGCCGGCGATGCTTTCCAACGGCGTAAAGACCATGGTGCCGCCCCATATCAACAAGGGCACGCGTGTGGTGGTGCAGACCGAGGACGGCGCCTATCTCGAGCGCGCCAAGGAATAAAATGCGCGCGCGGCCGTAAAGCGCAGGCCATGAATTATCGTCACGCCTATCATGCCGGAAACTTCGCCGACGTGCTGAAGCACGCAGCTTTGGTGGGCGTTCTTCTGCACTTGTGCAAGAAAGACACGCCCTTCGCTGTGATCGATACGCATGGCGGGCGCGGTCTTTATGATCTTCAGGGAGTCGAGGCCAAAAAGACCGCGGAAGCTGCGGGTGGGATATTGCGCCTGTTGCGCATGGACGCGCTTCCGGGTGTGCTCGGGCCTTATTGCGATGTGGTGCGCGGCTTCGGCGAAGGCGTCTACCCCGGCTCACCGCTGATCGCGGCAAGATTGCTGCGCACAAAAGACCGTCTGGTCGGAATCGAAAAACATCCGGAGGAACAGGCCTCCCTGGCAGCCGCGCTTGCCGGCGACAACAGGGCACGAATCATCTTAGGCGATTTTCATCGCGAGCTTCCGCGCCTTCTGCCGCCGCCGGAACGCCGCGGGCTCGTGCTGATCGATCCGCCTTACGAATCCGAAGACGAGTTTTCTGATGCGACCCGAACGGCCCTCGCGGCGCACCGGCGGTTCGCCAACGGAATAGTCCTGTTCTGGTATCCGGCGAAGGCGCGAGCCAAAATTGCCGCGTCGGCCGGCGAGTTCTTGAATGCGGGCGTCCGGTCTTTGCTCAGGATCGAATTCGACACCGGCGCCGCACAATCACCCATTGCCGAGGGCAGGGGACCGCCGCTCTCTGCGGCTGGGCTTTTGGTCGTGAATCCCCCCTTCGGGTTCGCAGGCGAAATGAGGACCATCATGCCATTCCTTACCCAAATCATGGGCCGAGGTCCGGGCGCACGGGGCACCGTCGACATCATCGCGGAACAATAAGGAATTGCCGAGTGCTCCCAGGCATGAGGC
>DATHDZ010000092.1:0-15054 GCA_035318785.1 Micropepsaceae bacterium | reverse complement strand
GCGCTGATCAGGGCAGAGTCCGGGCGATGCGGAACCCCGCGAGGCTGGAATAGTCATATTCGCCTTCCGCGCCGCTTCCGCTGCGCGCGGCGGAACGCACGAAGATGGGCAGATTGCTCCATGAGCCGCCGCGGATGACGTGTTTGACACAGGCTCCATCCTTCCAGGCGCTGCCGTCGCTGGGCGCACCGACATAGCTTTCGTGCCAGCAATCCTCCGTCCATTGCCAGGCATTTCCGAGCATGCCGAAGAGCCCAAATGCGTTGGGCGCGAAACTGTCCACGTCGGCGAGATAGCGATAATCAAACATGCTGCCGCAGCCATTGCAGTTCGCCTTGCCGACGCCGAGGGCATCGCCCCACCACCGCGCGCTCACCGTGTCCGCGCGCGCGGCGAATTCCCATTCCGCTTCGCTCGGCAGGCGATAGGGGCCGCCGCCGCTCACCAAGCCGGGGCGTTCGCGGCGAACCTTCGCATTCAACCATGCCACATAGGCCTGGGCATCGCCCCAGCCCAGACAGACCGCCGGCCAGCGCGGCGGTTCCCCGACATAGGGTGGATAGGCAAGGCCGCGACCAGGGACACGCCAGCTCATGTCCTGAAGCTTGTCGCAAGGCGCGGGCTGATAGCCGGTGTCCTGCAGAAAGACGAGAAATTCGCGGCTCGTCACATCATATTTGCCGATCGCAAAGGCTTTGACCGAAACCTCGTGCTGAGGACCTTCGGTATCGAAGCGCCCCGGCTCACCCGACGGGCTGCCCATCACGAAGCTTCCTGCGGGAATGGCCACCATCACAGGACAGTTCTGGCATTCCTGAAATTCGCGATCGATTTGCGGTTGGGCGCGGGCGCTTAGCAGCGCAGCAGATGCGGCCGCGAGGACCGCGGCGCCTAAAGCGGTTCGAATCCGCTTTCGCTTGATGGTCAGCTCCTGCGCGCTATTGCAGCGCCTTGATCGTTTTCGCATCCGGCGCTTTGGGGATGGAAGAAAGGTAGGCAAAGATGTCGGCCACGCCGGAATCGGAAATCTGAACCGTAGTGTAAGCCGGCATCTCATAGCGGGGCGTGCGCAATTGCGTGAGCAGCGCGGGATAGCCAATCGCCGTGTTGAGCCGCGGACCGTCGCGCAGCGTGCCCTGCCCCACAATCCCATGACAGCTATAACAGCCGTATTTCTGGAAAGTGACCAAACCCGCTTTGGCATCGCCTTTGGGTACGTCCTGGGCATGCGCCGCGCCGAACGCGAAAGCGGACAGCGCCGCGCCCCAGAGTAAAGCTCGCATCGTCTTCGCCGTTGTCATCAGCGTCCGTCCGACATGATGTCGATGAGCGCGGGCTCACCTTTCTTCACCACTTCGATGCCGCGCCGGATCGCCGCCGCCAAATCCTTGGGGTCGGAAACCGGCCCTTGCGCGTAAAGGCCATAGCCTTGCGCGATCTTCGCGTAATCGGGCGCCGGATTGTCGATCAGCGTGCCGACATAGACATTTTTGTGATTCACGCGCTGTCGACGGGCCGCCATCCTCAAGATCATCATGACTTCCTGGTGATAGGCGCGGTTGTTGTGCACGAGATAAAGGATCGGAATCTTGTGGTGCGCGGCGGTCCACAACACGCCCGGCGCCATGTTGAAATCGCCGTCCCCGACGACGGCAACCGTCAGCCGCCCTTTGTCCTTGTTTGCGAGCGCAGCCCCGAGCGCGGCCGGCGAATTGTAGCCGATGCCCTGTGCGCCCGACCCGCCCATCGTCCGATAGGGCTTGTCGATGTCCCAGAGGCGATAGGGCCAGTCGCTCAGGAACTGGGTTTCAGTGGGCATCATCCAGTCTTCGTTTTTGATCTGGTCCCACAATTCCATGACCATGCGACCCGACGAGATCGGATTCGCGTCCCATTCATAGGCGACCTGCTGGCGGAGCTGATCAAGCAGCTTCGACGACAGCTCCTTCACCTTCTTGCCGCGGGCGGCGAAACGGTTCTTGTCGGCAGCGGATATTTGCACCTTCACCGCTTCGATCAGCGTCGGCATGGTCGCTTCCGCATCGCCCGAGATCGACAGATCGGCCTCTGCGAAGCGCTGGAAGTCCTGATAATTGGACTTGGCCATCATCATCTCGGTGCCGATGTGTATGATCTTCAGGCCCGCGAGGCGGCGGCGCGGATCGTTCGGCCGCGTGACAAGATCGGGCACATAGTTGTTGAGGCCCCAAAGATCGATCGGCTCCAGCGCCAGGATCAGATCGGCGCTCTGCAAGGCGGGCTCACGGCGCGCGCTGTGATTGAGCGGATGACGGTTGGCCATGTTCATGCGGTTGTGCGCGTCGACCACCGGGCATTGCAGCAGCTCCGCCAATTCGACGAGCAGCGCCGGGCCGTTTTCGGTACGCGCATAGCGGTTGGTGTAGATGACGGGATTTTCCGCGGCGATCAGCATTTTCGCGGCTTCCCGGACGGCGGAGATTTCGCCGGCCGGCTGCGAGGGCTTTCTCAGCTTGGGGATGCGAAGCTTCTTCTCGATGTCCGGCGGAATGGGATCTTCCTGAAGATCGCCATCGGCCGTGATCAGCACAGGCGCCATCGGCACGGTGGTCATCATCTCATGGGCGCGCACCATGGATTCGGCGAAGCCCTGCAGCGAGGTCGGCTGATCGTCCCATTTGGTGATGTCGCGCACGGTCGCACCCTGGTCCTGCGCACTGTGGTTCCATTCGATGTAGACCTGCCGGGTAAGGGGATTGCCGATGTTGCCGGAGAGGACCAGCATCGGCACGCGGTCGGCATAGGCGTTGTAGATCGCCATGGAGGCGTGCTGCAGGCCGACAGTGCCGTGCACCATGCAGGCCATCGGCTTCTTCGCCACTTTGTAATAGCCGTGGCACATGGCGGCCGCGGTATCTTCATGCAGCGTGGTGATGAATTCGGGCTTCTTGTTGTCGCCGTAATTGATGATCGATTCATGGATGCCGCGGAAGGTCGAGCCGGGACAGGAGGCGATGTAGTCGATGTCGAGCGCCTTCAGCACATCGACCATGAAATCCGAGCCCGTTTTGCCGATGGTCTGGGGCGGCATGTCGCTCAGCGCCCGATCCGTCATCGGCACGGGAGGAATGCTCGAGGCCTGCGCGGGCGCCGTCTGAGCGGAGACTTTGCCGGTCGCAGCAAGCCCCACCGCGGGCGCGGCGGCCATTCCCGCCAGGAATTGACGGCGTTTGATCTTCTTGGACATGGATGGATGCCTCCCATTAAGGCGCGCGTAAGCGGGGCGCGAAGCCCGAATTGCGCGGAGTTTGCCATTCGGGCCTGGCAATTCCAAGTCGGTCACGTGGAATTGGCTGGGGAAGACGGCGGCGGTCCGAACGACGCTTGCATCTGAAGCGGCAAGGCCGCCTTACGGCGTATTCCTTAACGGTTGCAGCCCAATAATGCCGCGTCACCCGGGAGTACCCATGATGAATGCGGCTTTGCTTATGGTGCTCTTGATGGCACTGATTGCGCTACTGCCGGAGGCAGACGGGTTTAGCGACGAAGGCTGCGTCGACTAACGAGCGAGCCTGCGAATAGGGAGTCTGCCGCTCCGCTCAACGATCCTTGATCACCCACAATCCCGCGACCGCCGCTCCGCCCAATGCGAGAGGCAGGGCCAGCGCAGCGAGCATGAACCACAGCGCGGCCTTTTCGGAATCACCCTTGCTCATCTGCGGAAGAGGTGCGGCGGATACAGGCGGCGGACGGAGCTCAAACCGGCACGGCCTCGCCGGCATTGATCCGGTTATAGTCAATCCCAAATCGCAACCACCAAAGTTGTCGAACCGAGGCGCGTCCGCGAGCTTCGGCATCGGCGGCTGGGAAGCGATCACCATATGGATCGCCTGCGACATCGCATATTGATAAGCGTAGAACATCAGCCCGATGGCGGCGACGCCAAGACAAAATCGTCCAAGTCCGAACGGAATTTTCATGCGAGCTCGGATCGGTTTGGGTAGCGCGCTTCGCGCACCGGTCAAGCGTCGGCGTTTTTCGTATAGGAGGAATTAACGCGGGCAGGCGGCAACGATGCCGATCAGGCGGCTGGGCGGTAGGACTCGGACCCTTACGGGCTTGGTTCGTCGGCTCCTGACCGTTCCAGATCAGGCGCCGCGTTGGTGTGGCTCTTGCTCATCGGGACGCTGCCTTCGCCTTTGGTCAACGCGGCAATCAACGTCTTGTCCCTGCCATAACGGTCGGGCCGGAATCCCACTTGTCCATCGGAACCGGCGAGCGCCGTCCAGTAAAGAAAATACACGGGCAAGGGTTTGTCCAACACCAGGCGCTGCGTCTCATGAGTTTTGGTCACCTTGGTGAGCCTGTCCATCCCTTGAGCTGCGTCATCGGTGAGGGCGAGAGACGCCAGCGGAAAGATTTGCTGCACGCGCACGCATCCATTGCTGATTTCGCGTTGATCGGATTCAAAGAATTTCTTGTTGGGCGTATCGTGAAGATAGACATCGAAATCATTCGGTGAATCGAGCATCAGCGCACCGAGAGCGGTGGTCGGTCCCGGCAGCTGGCGAATCGCATAAGGAAACTCCGCCGGTATGATCTTCCGCCAATCGATCTTGCGCCCGTGAGGATCATCGGGGGGAGCATCGGCGATCACCATGTTCTGCGAAGCCAGATAATTGGGATTCTGGCGCAGATGCGGAAGCAGATCACGCGCGGCAATGTCTCCGGGAATGTTCCAGGGCGGGTTCGCGACGACCGCTATGATCGTCGAACGCGTAATCGGCGTCGGACTCGACTCGCGGCCGACGATGACTCGCGAGCTGAGCGCGACCGTTCCGTCGCGGACGAATGCCAAGCTTTCGTCCGGAACGTTGACGGCAATGTAACGGTGTTCGAACTCTCGCGGCATCCACCGCCAGCGTTCCATGTTTGCGGCGATCTGGAGGGCGCGAACAGACGCCGGCACATTGAGCGCGGCGAGTGTGTCGCCTGCCACGCGGCCATTGTCGTCAAAACCATTGCGGGTCTGAAAGCGCTTCACGGCATCGCGAAGCGCGGCCATGGACGGGCTCGCAGTCGCCGCCAGAACCGGATCTTCGAACGCCAGGCGTTTGATGAGCAGGTTCAGCCGGTTGTCTTTGCCATCGAGCTTGATTTCGTTCTGGCCCGGCACGGACGGCCAGCCGCCCTCATCTGCGATTCCACGATACTGCGCCAGGGCTTTGGCAAGCCGGCGGTATTCGGGATGAGACGGTGGAAGATCGGCAAGAGATTTCGCGGTGGAATGATTTGCGAGCGCCCGGGTCAAAGCCGCGACAACATCGAATCCGGAAGCAGGAAGCTCGACATCTTCGTAGATGGCGTTCGGCTGAACGCGGCCGGTTCGCACGTCACGCGAATAGCGAAGCACCACATCGGTCAAAGCGAGATCGTATTGGGCAATTTCCGCAGGCTTCGCGCCCGGCGTGGGTGGGGAAGCATCCGGTGATAGTTGGTAGTCGCCGTCGCGCAGACCCTGCTCATGGGCCCGAGCTAAAACGGCGCGGGCCTCCCTGGCATCTTCCTGCGCATCTCCCGTCCACGCAGGCTGGAAATTCCGAGATTGATAGAACGCCAGCAGCTGATTCGCCTGGGATGACGAAGCGGAATTGGGTGCCGAATTTCTCGACAACAGGATGTTTCGCAGAGCGGACTGCGTCGCCGACGACGGATCTTCAAGAACCGCGATCGGTGCGTGGACCACGCTCCCAGCACAAGCCGCGACGCTGAATACCGCGATAGACAAGGCAGTCGCGCGAAAGAACCCAGTCGCAAACATTTGGCAAGGCTCTCGCTTTGTGACGCGCATGCAGAATGTCCGTGAACGCATGAATTTCCTCACCAAGGTCGAACGGTTTTCTCATAACGCACGGCTCTGGCGTTTCGACCGGCACCAAGGCGTATAGGATCAGCAAATTTTGGGGCTTCGGCCTTGTGTCAATGCTGTGACATTTGACTAAAGAACAAACTTTTCGGCGACGCCTGAGTTAGCTTGCGGCGGATTGCGTTGCTGCCCCGCGGGGTTTTCACAGAGGAGACGAATATGCATCGGTTTTTGGTTCGGGGTTTCTTGCCCATGGTGATCGGAGCGTCGCTGCTCGCCGGCTGCGCGACGAAAGAGGACTTTCAAATGACGCAGGCATCCGCCGATGCGGCGCGGATGCAGGCCGAGCAGGCCAGGGCTGCGGCAGATGCGGCAGTTGCCTCCGCCCAGGCCGCTGCGCAACGGGCCGATCAAGCGAACTCGATCGCTCAGCAAGCCCAACAAACGGCGAACAGCGCCCAGACGGCGGCGAGCAGCGCCCAGTCCTCCGCACAGAGCGCGGCAACAAGCGCCGAACAGGCGAAGGACGACGCACAGGCCGCTCAGCAGAAGGTTCTGGAAGCCCAGCAGCCTCCCGTGCGTCAGACCCGTCTCGCGAGAGGCGAGAGAGGGTAGTCGTTTCCTCTTGCAGCAGGAGAGTCGCGCCCTCGGAAAGTTGGCGCGACTCGCTCGCTGCAGCGGCCGCCATTTCGGCAGAGCTCGATTGTTGAGCGCGCGTGTGAAGATGCGTAATCGATCGACAGGCGCATTGGCGAACGGAACGTAGAACGGGTAGGTCTCGGCCTATCCCTCCCAGCGTCGCACGCGGCCGATATCGACATGGACGAAGTCGTCCTCGGGATAATAACCGACGCCGCCTATCCGCATGGCAAGCGCGGTTTCGTAGACTTCGCGCAAGGAGCGGCCCGGTAGCGTAATGTCGGCCGCTTGCCCCTTCATATGCAGACTGTTTGACGCCACGCCCGAGTCGAGCTCGTGCAGCTCCGCGTTGGTCTCCGGCGAACGATAACCGGACGTCAGCTCAAACTGGCAAGCGGTGTCGAGCCTGCGCCCGATTTGATAGAGCAAATCAAGAAGATGCGTGGCGATGGGATAGACCTCGCCCGACCGGTAATCGCGCAATGCGTCATCGATTTCGGCAAGCGCATCGGGGACGTATTTGCCTTCGACCCAATAATCGATTCCGTTCAACTGCTCGCCCGTGTTGGTGCAGTCGAAGGACAGAGTGCGGACATTCAGCTGTTTAAGACCGACGAGCGCAGGTGCGGCCAGCGCCCGCGCTGTGAAGCTCAAGCTAGCGGCGGACGCTAACGCGACACCGCTCATGCGCAACAAACTGCGGCGTGAAACGCTCATCCGCGCTGGCCCCCGCGACCCATTTTTCATTATTGGGCTATCACCGATTTCTCAAGGAGAAATTAATGAGATCGGCGTTGTGATTGCAGAATTGTCTGAAAACCGCCGGGAATAGCCGAGCTTAGGCTTGGTATCTCAATTGCTCGGCAACAAGGGATTGGGATTTGCGGCGCTTTTTCCGCCGCTTCCATAGGAGCGCGTGATGATTTCCAGGAGATGGCCGTTCGGGTCGTCGAAGTAGAGGCCGCGGCCATCATCATAGGTGTTGAACTTGCCCGGCTGGCGGCGAAACGGATCGGCCCAGTATGGCAAACCCCGCTCACGAATGCGCTCGAATATCGCATCGAACTCCGATTCGTTTACGAGGAAGGCAAAGTGCCGCTGTTCAATAGCGCCATCGGTTTCCACGAAGTCGAGCGACGTATCATCAACGTGCACAACAGCGAAATGACCGAGGCGCGTAGGCGGAGAAAGACCCAGTATCTCGGTTAGGAACGCCGCCGATTTTTCCTTGTCACGGGCGACAACGATCGTGTGGTTCAGACTAATGGCCATCGTTCTTATGCTCCCGTATAAGTCGCGCCGCCTCCCAATCGATCGTCAAATCTAGAATTCAAAAAGCCGCGAGCTCAAGGCGCGACCTTGAGCGTGGTGTGTGAGCCCATCGACGATGTGGTCAAGTGTTTGTCATCTCCTCTTTGCTGAAAACCCTCGCGCCACAATGTTGACGCGTGGTCTTTGTACGATCTCATTCCCTTGCCGCCTGCTATTGGCGGCGCGAAGCGTAGGATGGCCGATGGTCGCGTCACGTTCGCGTAAAATTGTGAAGCTGCTGTATTTGCCCGTCCTTGCTGGGAGCTTGTTTGCATTTTCGAACGGCGCCTTCTCTAGTCCCATTGCAGCGGTGGCTTCCAAGGCACAATCCGTGTTGGAGAAGGAGCAGGCGCTAAGCCCCACTCAGCTTATCGACCGCTGGACTCCTTTCATCAAAGAAGCATCGCGGCGCTTCGGCGTTGCCGAGGCTTGGATCAAAGCGGTCATACGCATGGAAAGCGGCGGCCGAACGCAGCTGGATGACAAGAAGCCCATAACCTCCAGTGCCGGCGCGATGGGCATCATGCAAGTCATGCCCGAGACCTATCAGGACATGCGACAGCAATACGGTTTGGGTGCCGATCCCTACGATCCTCATAACAATGTGCTTGCGGGAACCGCCTATCTCAGCTGGCTCTATGGAAAATACGGATATCCCAAAATGTTCGCCGCCTACAATGCTGGGCCTGGAACCGTTGAGGCTCAAGCTGCGGGCGCGCGGAAATTGCCGGACGAGACGCGCGCCTATGTCAGCGGCATCACGCGAATTCTCGGCACACCATCAAAGCCGCCTCAACCCATCGAGCCGATCGCGACGTTGACGCGACCGAACGGTTTGTCTGTTGCGATTGATGCGGCGGCGGTCGACTCGATTCGCGCATCCTTCCCGGATGAATATGCGCCCGGCGTGCAGACCGTTCTGAACATGGGCAATCGCCGGCAAGGCGTTACGGAGGATTTGGCGACGGTTGCTTCCCTCCTCAGACGCCATGGCGCCAAGGTTTAGGGAACGAGCGTTCCTTACTGCAGCAGTTTGATCGATTTGGGGTCTGGCGGCTTCGGCTGGCTCGCGAGATAGGCAATCATGTCGGCGGCTTGCTGATCGGAAACGAGCGCCTCCTTGTAGGGCGGCATGATAGTGCGCGGCGTACGGAGCTGCAGCACGAAGGCAGCAAAGGCGAGCGGCGGTGTGAGGCGAGGCCCTTCTCGGCTGCCCTGACCCACAAAGCCATGACAGGAATAGCAGCCCTTGGATTCGAAGAGCTGCTTTCCCGTTTGCGCATTGCCGCGCGGACCTTCGTCTTGCGCGTAAGCGTCGCCGATGGACAGCGAGGCAATCAGAGCAAATGCAACAGACAACCTCATCGCGCACTCCAACTTGAAAATCCCCCCACCCGCCTCCATCAACGCGGCTGCGATACGACGTCGATCAGCGCAGGCTCGCCGCGTTTGACCACGTCGATGGCGCGTTTGATCGCCGGACCCAGATCGTTCGGATTGCTGATCGGGCCCTGGCCATAGACGCCCATGGATTTTGCCAAACCGGCGTAATCGATATTCGGATTGGTGATGTCGGTGCCGATACGAATACGGTTGGTGTCGCGCGAACGCCGATCCGCCATGCGCAGCGTGTGCATGACCTCCATATGGTAGGAGCGATTGTTGTGCACGATGGCGAGGATCGGAATCTGGTGATGCGCCGCTGTCCACAGCATGGTGTTGGTCATCATCATCTCGCCGTCGCCGATGATCGCGGCGGTGACGCGTCCAGAGCCCTTGTTGGCGAGTGCGGCACCCAAAGCCGCGGGCGCGTTGTAGCCGACGCCCTGCGCCCCCGACCCACCGATCCAATTGTGCGATTGCTTGATGTCCCACAGGCGGTGCGGGTAATCGGAGAGGAAGACCGTCTCCGTCGGCAGGGTCCAATCTTCGTTTCTGAGATGATCCCACAGCTCCATGCAGGTGCGCGGAATTGAGATGGGGCTCGCGTCCCAGCCATAGGCGGCATCGGCGCGGGCTTGCTCCAAGAGACGCGGCGCCATGGCGGCGAGCTTCTCGCCGCGCGCCGCAAGGGCTGCGGCACGCGCAGGGTTGAGCTCGCGTTTCACCGCTTCGATCAGCGAAGGCATGCTCGCTTCGGCATCGCCCGAGATGGGCAGATCGGCCGGCGCGTAACGCTGCACTTCGCCGTAATTGGATTTGACGAGCAGGCTTTCGGTGCCGATGTGAATCACTTTGAGATTGGCCTGCCGGTTGAGACGAAGATTGGGGCGGCCAATCAGATCGCGCACATCATTGGTGAGGCCCCAGAGTTCCACCGGCTCGAGCGCGAGGAGCACATCGGCTTGCGCGAGCACCTGCTCGCGGCGGCCCGAGTGATTGTATTTGTGGCGGCTGGGGAAATTCATCCGCGAGCGGCCATCGATGACGGGCGCATGCAGCAGCTCGGCGAGCTGGACCAGAAGCGCCGGCGCTTTTTCCGAGCGGCCATAGCGGTTGGCGTAGATCACGGGATTTTCCGCGGCGACCAGCAGCTTGGCCGCTTCGCGCAAGGATTCATCGTCGCCCTGCGGATGGGCGCGACGTGTCAGTTTCGGAATGCGCAGCTTGGCTTCTTCGGCTTTCTCGAGCGGATCTTCCTGAAGATCGGCGTCCAGCGTCACCAGCACCGGTCCCATCGGCACCGTGGTCGCCAGATCGTAAGCTTGGACAAGCGACTCCGCCGCCCCCTGCAAGGAAGTCGGCTGCGCGTCCCATTTGGTGAAATCGCGCACCAGCGTGTTCTGATCGAGCGCCGCGTGATTCCATTCGACGTTCGGACGTCGCGCCGCCGCGTTCTGGATGTTGCCGGAGAGAACGACGATCGGCGCGCGATCGGAATAGGCGTTGTAGATCGCCATGGCGGCGTGCTGCAGACCGACCGTGCCATGCACAAGCGCCGCCATCGGCTTCTTGGCGACCTTGGCATAGCCATGGGCCATCGCGACCGCGCATTCCTCATGCAGGCACATGATGAATTCGGGCTTGGTGTTCATCCCATAGTTGATCAGCGATTCCTGCAAGCCGCGGAATGTCGATGCCGGAAGGCAGGCGACATAATCGATGTTCAGCGTCTTGATCACATCGACCATGAAATCCGAGCCGCTGCGCCCTTGCGTGAGCGGAGTCGCGTCGGGCAGCACATTCTCATTGGGCGGAACGGGAGGAACGCTCGACCCGCGTGGCGCCGGGGTTTGTGCGGCAGCCTTGTTCGCCGCGGCAGCAAGACCAAGCGCGGGACCGGCGGCGACGGCGCCCGCGAGAAATTGGCGGCGTTTCATCTTGGGCGATTTGGACAAAGCAGCCTCCCTGGTATTTGGGAGGAATTTGCCATTCGGGGGGCATAAAACCAAGCCGACGGCGTCCCCAATTCGGCGTGAAAGCCGGTAAAGCGCCGCAGAATTTGCTATAAGAATCCGAGGAAAGCCGCAAGGAGAGGGACGCCATGGACGCAAGGATCACGGATCAGCGCATCGTCGATCTCTATTATGAATACGCGCACACCCATTTCGATCGCCGTATCTTCCTCGAACGCGCGAGCCAAATTCTGGGAAGCACGGCAGCGGCCTCCGCGGCGCTTGCGCTGATCACGCCCAATGACGCGGCTGCCGCCATGGTCGCCGACAGCGATACGCGAATCGTGACGGAGCGCGTCACCTATCCGGGCGCAACCGGACCGGTGAAAGCCTATCTCGCGCGCCCCAAAGACAATGCCAAGCACGGCGCGGTGGAGATCATCCATGCCATTGGCGGCATCAGCCCACACATCGAAGACCTCGCACGCAGATTTGCCGTGGAGGGCTATGTCGCTCTTTCGGTCGATTTCCTTTCGCCGCTCGGCGGCACGCCGGTGCCGCGCGATCCGGAAGTGGCGAAGCTCACAGGCTCCTTGAAGCCGGACGAGACCACCGCCAACGCGGTTGCGGCCGTGAAGTATCTGCGCTCGCGTCCCGAGGTGAACGGCAAAGTGGGCGCCATCGGTTTCTGCTGGGGCGGCGGCGTGATCAACCAGCTCGCGGTGCACGAACCCTCGCTGAACGCCGCGGCCGTTTTCTACGGCCGGCCGCCTGTGGCCGCCGACGTGCCGAAGATCAAAGCGCGCATGCTGCTCAACTACGCCGATCCGAAACTCGACACCGGCCTGGGAATGTTATTTCCGGCCTATGTGGAAGAGCTGAAGGCATCGGGCGTGAAATCCGAGCTGCATGTCTATGAAGGCGCCAACCACGCCTTCTTCGACGACACCGGCGCACGTCACGATCCTGCGGCGGCGAAGCTGGCCTGGGGCCGCGTCTTGACGGTCTTCAAGGAAACGCTGGCCTAGCGGACCCGAACCTAAACAAAAAGGCCCGCATGTCGCCATGCGGGCCTTTGCATTTCTGGTGAGAGCGATCAGTTCTGTAAGAGCGGAATCGTCTTTGCGTCCACCGGTTTTGGCAGCGTCAGCAGGTGCGCATAGATGTCGGCGGCCTGCTGATCGTTCAGCACGCGCGCGGTGTAAGGCGGCATGACCTGACGCGGTGTGCGGAGCTGGACGATGTAGGCTGGGTAAGCCGGCGGATCGACGAGCTTGGGGCCGGCTCCGCCGCCTTGGCCGACATAGCCGTGACATTCGAAACACCCGATCGTCTCGAACAGTTTCTTGCCGTTGGCGGCGTTGCCCCGCGGCGTGTCCGCCTGGGCGAAAGCCGCATTCGCCGTCAGAACACCGGCGATGCAAGCGAGGATCGGCAGGACCTGTTTGAACACACTCATCTCCTCAGCGCGGCTGCGACACGATGTCGATCAGCGCGGGCTCGCCCTTCTTGACGACAGCGATGGCGCGCTGAATCGCGGGGCCGACATCGGCTGGATTGCTGATCGGTCCTTGCGAATAGACGCCCATGGATTTCGCGAGCATCGAGAAATCGATATTCGGATTGTCGATGGTCGTGCCGATATGAGCACGATCGATGCCGCGCTGATTGCGCTGCGCCATGCGCTGGACATGCATGTATTCCTGGTGCCAGGCGCGGTTGTTGTGGATGACGTAGAGGATGGGGATCTGGTGATGCGCGGCCGTCCAAAGGACGCCCGGCGACATCATCAGATCGCCGTCGCCATTGAGCGAAACGGTGATGCGTCCCGTACCCTTATTGGCGAGCGCGGCACCGAGCGCGGCCGGCGCGTTGTAGCCGACGCCGCCGCCGACCGACCCGCCCATGGAATGATAGTGCTTCTCCATGCTCCACAGCCGATAAGGCCAGTTGGAGAGGAAGTTCACTTCCGATGCCATGGTCCAGTCTTCACTCTTGATCTGGTTCCAAAGTTCGGCGGAGAGACGGGCCGTCGATATCGGGCTCGCATTCCAGGCATAGGCCGCTTCTTCATGCGCAGCGGCGAGGAACTTACCGCCTGCCTCTTTGAGCTTTTGTCCGCGCGCGGCGGCGACGGCTTTGCGGGCCGGCGTCATTTCCTTCTCGATGGCTTGGATGAGCCAGGGCAGTGAGGTTTCGGCATCGCCCGCGATGCCCATATCCGCCGCTTGATAGCGCTCATACTCGCCCATGTTCGGCTTGATGTTGGTGTCTGTCGTGCCGAGCACGATGACTTTCGCGCCGGCGCGAACCTTGGGCTGCGACGGGCGGCCGATGAGATCATCGACATTGTTCAGCGTGCCGAACAGGTCCATCGGTTCGAGCGCGAGGACGACATCGGCCTGACGAATCATGGCCGCGCCGCGCTGCGAATGGTTCAGCGGATGACGGCTCGGCATGTTCATGCGGTTGCGCTCGTCGACGACGGCGGCCTGCAGCAGCTCGGCCAATTGCACGAGGCGCTTTGGGCCCGCTTCGCTGCGCGTGTAGCGCCCCGTCACGATGACGGGATTTTCCGCCGCCGCGAGCAGTTTTGCCGCTTCCGCGAGCGCGTTGGGATCGCCCACCGGCTGCGAACGCGTGCGAAGCTTCGGAATGAACAGCTTGCGTCCCGGCTCCAGCTCTTCCTCTTGCTGGTCGGCATCGATGACGGCCAGCACAGGTCCCATGGGAGCGGTGGTGGCGAGATCGTAGCCGCGCACCAAGCCCTCGGCGAAGTCTTGCAGATTGTTCGCCTGATCGTCCCATTTGACGTAATCGCGAACGATGATGGCCTGATCATGCGCGCTGTGCGCCCATTCCACGCCGGGGCGGCGCTGTGTGCCGTTGCCGACATTGCCGGCCAACACGATGGCGGGCACCTGATCGCAGAAGGCGTTGTAGATGGCCATCGAGGAATGCTGCAGGCCGACGACGCCATGCACCAGCGAGGCCAAAGGCTTGCCGGCGATCTTGGCATAGCCATGGGCCATCGCGACCGAGGCTTCTTCATGGATGCAGGTGATGAACTCGGGCTTGGAGTTCATGCCGTAATTGATCAGCGATTCCTGCATACCGCGGAAGGTTGAGCCGGGGCAGGAGGTGACATATTCGATGTTGAGCGCTTTGAGGCAATCGACCATGAAGTCGGAGCCGACTTTGCCGCCGGTGGTGAGTCTTTGCACCTCGGCGGGGGGCTTCGTATCGCCCGCGGTTTGCGGCTTTGCCGGGACAGCGGCTCTGGCGGGCGGGGTCTCGGCCGCGACGGCGCGCCCGGCGGCGGCCAATCCGATGACCGGACCCGCGGCGACTGCTCCTGCGAGGAATTGGCGGCGCTTCATTTTGGGTGTCTTGGACACGGTTCCCGTCCCTATGTTGCGTTTGCCCCTTTTGGCCCAGATAGGCCGAAATTATGAGGTGTTTAACACCCGAAAAAGTCAACTACAAGATTTGGTGGGGAGTGGGTTTTGAGGCGAATTCAGACACTCAAAATCAACGAATTCGGGCACTAACCCTGGACCTCGGACTCGAACCAGAGCAGCGTCTTGGCCAAGCGCCTTTTTTGCCAAAATGGAGGCCGCCACGAGCGATTGGCTAACACAAGGAATGGGTGGGGTGTACGCGCTCAACGCTGGGATCGGCCTGATCTTCGCCTGGATATTCTATCGGCTGTTCCGGCAATTGGGGCGCAGTCTGAGGGTGGGAAACATCCAAGGGGGATGGACCCTTAAAGGGGTTGCCATTCGCCGCAATTCCGAACCCGTGATGTATTGGATATGCGTGGTTACGCTCGCCGCCGGGTCGGCCACGTTCGCCTATTTGCTCGCGAGTCTCGCTGCGCAGTGGATATGAGCGCGTAGGGCCGCTCGAATTTTCCTCGCATCA
>DATHDZ010000091.1:0-2078 GCA_035318785.1 Micropepsaceae bacterium | reverse complement strand
GAATTCGGCCTGGGACGTGCCCAGCTCTTCGAGTGCTTCCTTGAGAAACTCCCCCGGATGGACCGGAGGCAAACCGTTCTTGATGGTCATGTCGATCTGTCCTCAGTGGTAATCGGTAATTTCCACATCGAAAGCAGCGCCGCGCTCGAAGCGAAAGCGCACGCGCCATTGATCGTTGATGCGGATGTCGGATTCTAGCTCGCGTCTCCGGTGATTGAAAACGCGGAAGCGTAAGCTCTTCGCCGGCCGGAAATATCAAATTGCGCGTTAACGGCACGCCTTGATGAAACCGCTGATCTCCCCCGGCGCGGCGAAGATCACGGAGACGCGGTCGCCCTGCATTCCGGCGCCGACGACCACCGGTTTTCCCGGGAGCGGCCCATCCTTGCTCGAATCGGTCTTCAGCCGCAGATTGAATTCCCAAACCTTGTCCGCGGTTCCCGCCGCCGTCTTGACGGTGTAGGTGTCCCGGCAATATTCGATGGCGGTCACTTGCGCTTCGGGAGGCGCCCGCTTGAGGTTGGGCTTGTCCTTGCTCATCATCATGCCGCCCCTGCCCTCTTCCACTTTCGGGGCCTTGCCCTGTGAGGCCGCCTGCAGGAACGCCGCGACGTCCTGGCGCTCCTCCTTCTCGCGCAGTCCGGGGAAAGTCATGCCCGAACCTGGAATGAATTTTTCGGGGCTCGCGAGCCACTGTTCGAGATTCGCATCGTTCCAGATGACGTTCGATCGCTTGAGAACCTCCGAATATCTTTCGAAGCCGCGAACGGTGCCGGCCTTTCGGTTCCACACGTCCGCGAGGCTGGGTCCGGTCATGTGCTCGCCCGGCTTGACCGAGTGGCATGCGGCACAAGCCTGGAATACCCGGGCGCCGCGCGCGGCATCACCGGCGGCTTGCGCGCAGGTGGCCTGAACGACAAGCGATGCGGTTACTGCAATGAGGTAAAGCGCTTTCATTTGCCTTGTCTCCTTGTTTGATCAAGCATTTCGCTGCGCCACCTGACGACCTCGGGCGGCCAGCGGCTCCCGATGAACGCGAGCACCGCGCGGATATCCGGGTCCGGGAGCACGCTGCCGAACGCCGGCATGTCGCTCTTGTAGCCTTTCGGCGCATAGGGAGGCGCCAGGCCGTGCTTGGTGATACCGAAAAGGACCGCGTCGGCATGGTGCCAGGTGTGTCCCGATGCATCGTGAGGCGGCGCGGGCATGCGGCCGTCGGGCAGCCGGATGCGCCAGTCGGCTTGTCCCTGAAGCTGCGCACCATGACAGGAAGCGCAGTGGCTCGCATAGACGGCTCGCCCGCGTTCCACCTGCACCGCGTTGCGGGGATCGATCGGCGCGGGCGTCTGCGCCTTGTCGAGCTCCGTCCTGCCGTAGTACGTGATAGCGGCGGCGGCAAGGATAAAGGCGACCAACCCTGCCACCGTGAGGCGATTTGCACGGGATGCATCCATAAGGTTTCGTCGGACATCAATTGCGCGCGAACAGCGTCGCGGCAAAGACTGCGCCGCGACGAGCGGAAATTCGGTGAATCAGCGGCCGGCAGCCGCCGCAAGACGTTCTAAGTTCGCAGAGTGCAGAACAGGATAGCCGCGCCGGGTGGCCCGATTCCCCGTACTTGCGAGACGAGGGGGAAAGAGAAACGGGCGTGTGAAAAGCGGATTCGAAGCGTCGGCTTCAGCGCTGTGACGGAGGCCGAATCTTCCGCGGCGGTGCGCGGTCCCGCCGAGACGTGGCATGGAGAAAGATAGAGGCACGCACGTGGACCGTTGACGTCCATGTCGGGGCAACAGTCCGGCATATTTCCCATGTCCGTCGATGCGGAGCCGGCCGACGGGTTTCCCATCTCCATTTGACCGGCCGATGCGGAAACGGCGATCGGAAATGCGAGGGCGACGAGAAATATAGTGCAACCGAGGGAGCGAAATCGAACGACGGGTCGGATGGCCATGGCGCTTGCGACTTTATCAGCAATCGAGCGAAGCGGCGAGAGTCAGCGCCCTGCCGGAAAGAGCGCCACCAGCGTCGCGACCACCGCCAGCGCCATCACGCCGGTGGCGAGCCAGCCGAGATTCCTC
>DATHDZ010000090.1:0-2049 GCA_035318785.1 Micropepsaceae bacterium | reverse complement strand
AACAGTGGCGATGGTCGCAGTCATCGTGTTCGTTCCTGTTGCGTCGCGGCAGGATAGCTCACTTCAGCTTTCGGCGGCATAGCGGACATGGCCGGGCTGGCTGCTGTCCCGACCCGGTCGCGAATGACCCCAAGCGGGCGAAGCCAGTGTCCCCAACCATCATTGATGTAGGTCAATAAACTGTGCCCGAACCTAAAGACGCTCGGTGATGCTCATTCCGTCAGCTTTCTGGCGCCTCGGTGATCACAACGGGCCGGATAGCTCGGCGCAATCTTGGAGAGTAGCAGATGAGCCAGCCCGCTATTGCCGCCTCCACGCCGACACCGCTCCTGCGGCGGGCGGTGACCTGGTGGCTTGCACAGGTGAAGCACGGGCTTCCGCCGACGATCTTCTTCTTCATCGGCTTCAATCTGATCCTATGGACCAAACGTCTGATCCTGCAGGAGCACGGCGTCGAGTTCAGTGGCTTCTTCACCGCGATAGTAGCGGCGTTGCTCGTCGGAAAAGCCGTTTTGGTAACCGACAACCTGCCCTTTATGCGCCGCTTCGACGGCGCGCCAATGATCCAGCCCATCTTGTTCAAGAGCGCGATTTATTGGGTGTGCGTACTGATCGTGCGATTGGCCGAGGAGGTCGTCCATTTCGTCGCTGCAGGCGGCGCTATCGCCGCATTCGGAGATCACTTCGTTAATCACTTTTCGTTGCCGCGTTTTTTGTCAATTCAGATATGGCTGATGGTCCTGTTCCTTGCCTACGTCACGATACACGAACTTAACCAGCTCTTCGGCGACGGTGAACTGTATCGCCTGTTCTTCCGCTGGCGCTCATCCGAGGCCAAACTTACCCGCCGTCAGCGCATTCGCCTGCTCACACGTCTCAACCGGCTCACTGAAGCAAACCCAATCGAGGCGTTCAGTGATCGGACATCGCCTGTTCACATTGAGCTAGTCGCCATACTCCACGAACTCGCTTCGCCGCCCACCCCTTCGGCGACGCACGCGTGACTGCGGCATGGTTAGTGGGCGAAGCAGACCCGGCTTCTGCCATTGGCACATCTGAGACCCGTGTTGCCTCCCTGTAACTGCAACCACTGATTTTCTCGCACCAGATATCCTCAATAGGTGCCGTCGCGCGGGCCCGGCACCCTCCGACACGCTCCAAGGACCCTGCCGACCATCTTGCGGAGGGTCGCCGTCTTGGGACGGTCCCCGCCGGCGCTCGCCCTACGTCACCATCGCCAGCCGTCGCGCGTCGTTCGGTAATCTGCGTTCGCGCCGCTGTCGGGGACATCGTGGACACGCCCTGAAGGCATGCTATCGTGTATGTGTCTTGGCCTGCCAGAGCATTGCTAACGGAGGTTCATTATGCCCGCCTATTTTATTGTCCAAAACACGATCAAAGACGAAGCGCAGTATCAGAAATACGTCCAAGCCGTCGTACCGTTCATGGCGACCTTTGGCGGAAAGCTTGTCGCCAGACGAGCAAAAGTTGAGGTACTGGAAGGCGAACACGATCAGCGGCCGGTCGTGATGTTCGAGTTTCCCGACATGGCGGCGATCCACGCGTTCTGGAATTCTCCCGATTACGTGCCGATCAAGAAAGTCCGCGAGGGGATAGCCACAATGAACATTTGGGCCTTTCCGGACGCCTGATCGGGCTATGCTGCCAAGGGTCGCCTAGCCACCCTGCACGCGCTCGGTCTCATGGCTTGGCGTCAGGCAGACCCTCCGTTGATCTAGGTCAACGTCAGCGATCCTTTGGCGCTAACGCTATGTTCAGCCGCACCTGAGGCGGCTCCCGTCACCTTTCAGTTCCGCAAGAGCGAAGAGGAGTTGTCCGCCATGCATCCGAGGAAGCGTCTTTCGATCAAGTCAGCGACGGTTGCCGGGATTGCTGCTAGCGCCTTGTTGGGGCTTGCAGGTCTCACTCTCAATCCAGCGCCAGCCAAGGCCGTAGTTTACTGCCAGTACGTTGAATATCCGCACGGTTGCGTGGCGAGGGCAGGCGTCGTGCTCAGGCCTCGTCCGGTGGCGCGCGCTGCCGTCCGTC
>DATHDZ010000089.1:0-11329 GCA_035318785.1 Micropepsaceae bacterium | reverse complement strand
TCCGTGACACGTTCCGCGGTCCCGCGCGGCCGGAAACGCGCCCCGCCACCTTCATCACCGGCAAGCGGCCGCCGATGCTGCTCGTCGCGGGCTCCAGTGAAAGCCCGGAGGTTTTGGAGAGCCACAGCAAACTCGCGGCGCATCTGAGGGCACACGGGAGCGAGGTGGAAGAGATCACCTACCCCAATATCGGCCATATGGGGATCATGCTCGCGCTGGCGCCGGGATTCCGTGACCGGGCGCCTTTGCGCGACGACATCGCCCGCTTCGTCTCCGCGCATTAAGTCGGATCAATTCCAAAGCTGCTTGCTGGCGATCCGCGCGCCCTCCGCCATCGCTTCCAGCTTCGCCCACATGATCGAGGGATGGACGCGGCGGTGGAACGGCCCTTGCGCGAAGCCGCAATCGGTTCCCGCAATCACATTCTCGCGGCCCAAAGCCTTCGCGTATCGCACGATGCGCTGCGCCACGAGATCGGGATGCTCGACGATGTTGGTGGCGTGGCTGATGACGCCGGGGATCAGCACCTTGCCCTCCGGCAACTTCACGTTCTGCCAGACCTCCCACTCATGCTCGTGGCGCGGATTGGCCCCTTCGATCAGGAAGGCCCCGACATTGGCCTTTATCAAGATGTCGACGATGTCCTTCAGCGGCACGTCGGTGGTGTGCGGGCCGGGCCAGCTTCCCCAACACACGTGATAGCGGATGCGGTCCTGCGGGATTCCTTCAATCGCGTGATTGAGCACTTCGATCTGATGCTCCAGCCATTTGCGGTAATCGGCGAAGCTCGCAGGCGGCACCATGCGGTCATAGGTGACCGCCGCTCGTGCATCATCCAACTGTACCAGCAGGCCCGATTCAGCGATGGTGCGGTATTCGGTGCGCATCGCCTCGGCGAGCGCCTGGAACATTTCCTCGTCGTTCCGGTAATATTCGTTCTTGCGGTCGGGGATGACGCTCGCCGGTGCCGCAACCGGAAGAAACGCCTCCTCCACGGCGACGCCTTTCAGGGCCGTCTTGATATCGTCGATATCGCGCTGCAACGCTTCGATACCCGTATAGGCGATCGGTCCGACGCAGACCGAATCCCAATCCGATGACGGTGCCTGCTGTGCGTCCATCTCGGCATAGAATTCCTTGAACCGCGCGCGGTCCGCCCCCGCGACAAACGGGTTCGCTTCCAGCGTCACGTGTCTGCGCTCGAACCCGCTCAGGCGTTCCAGCGCATATTGCGACCAGGAGATGTTCTTGCCGTATTCGCCGTCATCGACAATGTCGATTCCCGCCTCGGCCTGTCGCCGCACCACGCCCGCGACGCTCTCTTTGAGACATTCGACATAGGCGCGGTCGTCGGCCTGGCCGCTCTGCCGCGCCCGCAACAGATCCAGCAGCGGCTTGGGCCGGATCAGGCTTCCGACATGGGTGGTGAGGATGCGCTTGGTGCTGCGTTTCATGACAAGGATCCGATGCTCTATAGCCTACGACTAGAAGAAATTTGCGCTCCCCACAACCGCGCCAGGCCAAAACGCCGCGCCGCAATCTTGATGATCGCTTGGCGCGGATTTTTCGACTAAAAGGGCCGCAAAATCAGGGGTTGAGAATGACCGTCATCGATATTCATCCGCATGTGATTTCCACCGATACGACACGATATCCGAGAGCGCCTTTGGGCGGGCACCAATCGGATTGGTCGCGCGAGCGCCCTGTGAGCGTCGATGCCATGATCGCGGCGATGGATCGGGCAGGGGTGGCGAAATCGGCGCTGGTTCAGGCCTCCACCTGCTACGGGCACGACAATTCCTATGTCGCCGATGCGGTGGCCGCGCATCCGGACCGGTTCACCGGCGTCTTTTCCGCCGATGTCCTTGCCCCCGATGCATGCGAGAAAATGCGCTACTGGATGGGACGCGGCCTCACGGGTATGCGCCTTTTCACGACCGGCAGCACCATGCCCGGCCAAGCCGATTGGCTGGATGATCCGCGTTCCTTCCCGGCCTGGGAGATGGCGGAGAAAACCAATCTTCCCGTCTGCCTGCAGATGACGGCCAAGGGAATCCCTCAGCTTACGGGCGTGCTCAAGCGTTTTCCGAAGTTGCGCGTGATTCTCGATCACCTCGCGCGCCCCGTTCAGGACGACGGCCCGCCTTACAGCGGCGCCGATAGTCTCTGGAGTCTCGCGGCCTATCCGAATGTCTATCTGAAAGTCACCGAGCGAAACCTCGTCGGCGCGCGCGCCGGCAAGGCGACGCCGGAAACATTCTTCGGCCGGCTCGTCGGAGATTTCGGCGCCTCGCGCGTTGCTTGGGGCTCCAACTTTCCGGCTTCGGAGAAATCGCTCCCCGATCTTCTGACGCTGGCGCGGGAAACGCTCGCTTTCCTCCCCAGCGGAGACCGCGAATGGATTTTCTCCCGCACTGCGCAGACCCTGTATCCCGCGCTTAAGGAGACATAGGAATTCCCATGGCCAAGACGGAACCGGTGGTGCTGCACAGCCTGCTCGGCATGCATCCGAACACGAAAGCGCTGAAGACCGGCGAAATTTCTTCGCCGCTCGTGACCTTCGATTATTTCGACGTGAAGGTCGCCAACACGCAGTTCAAAGCGATGGTGCGCGATGCCAAATATGATTTCGGCGAGCTTGCGATGGTCACCTTCCTGCAGGCGAAGCATTTCGGCAAACCCTACACGCTGCTTCCCGCCACCATCGTTGGCCGCAACCAGCACCACACGATCTTCTACAATGCGGACAGGGGCCACCTCGTGCCGTCCGATCTTTCAGGCAAGCGCGTCGGGGTTCGCGCATATACCCAAACCACCGGCGCCTGGGTACGCGGCTTCCTCGCAGAGGATTACGGCGTCGACATCGCCAGTGTTCGCTGGATCACTTTCGAGGACGCGCATTTGGCCGAATATCGCAATCCTTCCAATGTCGAGCGCGCGCCCGATGGCAAAACGCTGAAGCAGATGCTGCTTGACGGTGAGATCGATGCGGCGATCCTCGGCGATGTCGCCGAAGAAGGACCGCTGAAACATTTGATCCCGGATCACGAAGCCGCCGGCCGCGCCTGGGCCCGCAAACATGGCGGCGTGCCGATCAATCATCTGGCGGTCATGCGCGACTCCATCGTGAAGGCGCGACCCGATGTGGTGCGCGAGGTCTATCGTGTGCTGAAGGAGAGCCGCGCAGCAGCGGCGCTTCCCACGGGCGCGGACGATCCCTTGCGCTTCGGCATCAAAGCCATTCGCCAATCGCTGGAACAGCTCAACGACTATGCGGTACGGCAGAAGCTCATTCCGCGCGCCTTCCCTGCCGATGAGCTTTTCGCCGACGCCGCCCGCATCCTTGGACCCCTGGCCGAATAACCCTCTCCCCCTTGCGGGAGAGAGCCTGCCCCGACTTGATCGGGGGGCGGCGCGCCGCGCAGAGTCAAAATTCCACCTCCCCCTTGAGGGGAGGTCGAGCCGCGTAAGCGGCGAGGGTGGGGGATATGTTTCCCTGGCGCGCCGGGTGAGGGTGATTTCCTTCTCACTAGAAGAACCCTACGCTTTCGCGTAACCCGCCGCGATTCTGTCGCGGTTCAGAATCGCATGGAGCGCAATCAACGGCACGCCGCCGACGACAACGGCTTGCTTGAGCATGATGCGCACAACCAAAGGCAGTGCTTGATAGGCCTCTCCGGCGACGAACAATCCGCCCACGCCCAGCAGTAGCGAGAACCCGGCGATGATCAGATTGCGGTCGTCCCATTCGACGACCGAGAGATGCTGGATCGCATGCATCATCACGATGCCGAACAGCAGCGTCGCGATGGCGGCGAGCACCGGAGTCGGCACCAGCACAAGCATCATGTCGAACTTGATGCAGGAGCCCAGCAGGATCAGCAGGATCCCGCAGGTGAGCGTGGCATAGCGCGATCCGACGCGCGTGTAGCGCAACAGCCCCATATTGTCGGGATAGATATGTGTGGCATAGGTTCCGAGCACGGACGCCAACATACCGCCAATCGCGACACTCATCAGTCCGCCGGACATGCGTGCCGGTGTCAGCTTCTCGTTCGCCCATTTGCCGACCACGGTATAGAGCGCCATGGACGCGATGTTCGCGGGCACCAGCACCAGCACGAACAGAATAACGATGTCGAGACGAACGGAAAATCCATAAGGAAAGAATTGCGGCGTTACCAGCCAGGGCGAAGCGATGACGCGTCCGAATGAAATCGGGATGAACAGCGCATAGACGAGCGTGCCCAGCACCAACCCGACCAACATGGCGACACGGCGAAATTGCTTGCCGCCCCACAGCGTGACGCAGACCAGAACGGCCACCGCTACGGCGCCTGCGAGAAGATTGATGCCGGGAAATCCCGGACTGGCCTTTTCCCCAATCCAAGCGGGCAGCGACGTGTTGGCGATCTGCACCATGGCGAGAAGCACCATGATGCCCGAAATCATCGGGCTGTGCAGATAGCGCGCAAAGAGCCCCGCGAAGCTCCAGCCGCGAATGGGTACCGTCAACAAGAACCAGATGATGCAGGCGACGAAACATGAGCCGAAGGCGAGCCCGAGTCCGCCGTCGGGAAGCGCGCCGAGCGCCAGCAGGGCCGTGAAGCTTCCGACATAGGGACCATGGACGATGGGAAGCTTCAGGATGACAAGCGCTTGACACGCGGTGACGAAGCCCGAAACCAGGAACGTCATGCCATAAAGATGTGCGGTCTGCTCGACGGAAAGATGAAGCGCCTGGCCGGTGATTCCGGGAAACACGAACATCCCGATCATGCCGAAGATGTTCTGAAAGCCCAGCATGAGCGCCTGCCCGAGCGGCAGTCTCTCATGGATGCCGACGTCGAAAATCTCCGCATGTCCCGCGCTATCGGCGGGTGCCGCAACGGCTCCGTCCGCCGTGGTACTTGCAATCGTCATGGCTGCGTCCCCCCACCCGGCGGCATTTCAGCATTCCCGCCGCTCGCGTCACGTCACTTTCGCGTTGTTAGTCCTTTTTCTCAACGCTCTTCACCGGCGTCTCGGGCTTCAGCCCTTTGCGTTCGCGCGCGAGCGTTTCCAGCCCGCTTTGCTCCCAATCGCCGGCGACGGCGCGTTTGGCGAACAATTCCCAGCTCTCGCTCCAATCGCCCAGCGTGTAGCCGTGCCAGGGTGGATCGATGCTGAGCGCCGGAAGCCCGAGTTCGTCCCAGATCGCCCGCGCGTTTTCCATGAACTCGCGCGCCGGCAGGGCTAAAGGCGGCATGGGATTCTTCGCCGTCGCGTCGATCAGCAGACTTGAATCCGATTTGCGCGTCCCATATTGCGCGCCCTGTACGCCGCCGCGATAGGGCGTGATGTGCACGTCCTCGATGGGGTTGGAGCGATAGGCGATCGACCACAGCACCGCATCGACGCTGGCCGGATCGATGTCCTCGCTCACCGCGATCACCACCTTGCCGCAACCGGCCAGGAAATTCGCCGTCCCATAAAGGCCTCGCCACACTTCGGTCTTGGGCGTGCCCGGCTCATATTGCAGGAAGATCACGGGGCGCAAATTGGTCAGCCGCTCGTGCATCACCACGCGCTTTATGCCTTTGATCGCGAGCTGGTCGCGCAGATGCGCGAGGAACATCGGCTCATAGGCCACTTTCTTGATGACGCTGGATTCCGACGGCGTGACCTGGCTGATGATCGCGACGAAGACAGGGGCGCGCTTCATGGTGATCGCGGTCACCTGCATCTTCATGTTGAATGCTTCCAGCGCGACGTAACCGTTGCTTTCCCCGAACGGCGCTTCCGGCTCCAGCATTTCGGGATCGATCAGCCCCTCGATGACGATTTCCGCATCCGCCGGCACGTCGAGATCGACGCTCACCGCTTTCACCATGCGGATCGGTTGGCCGGCGAGGCCGCCCGCGACCGCCATCTCATCCATATCGACGGCGACCTTCTGCGGTCCGGTAAAACACACAATTGGTGCGCAGCCGATGACGATGGCGATGGGCATCTTCTCCTTGCGCTGGTTGTATTTCAGCCAATGGAGATAGCCTCCTGCGCCGCCGGGCCTGGCCACCATGCGGACGCCCAGCCGGTCGGTGGCCTTCAGCGCCGCGCGATAGGTGCCCATGTTCTGGATGCGGCTGTCGGGATCGCGCGTGATGCACAGAGTCGCGGTCAGGTAAGGGGCGGAATCGAATCCGGGCGTCGATATGGGAACCGGAAGGCTTGCGAGTCCACCGCCCGGCTGCTTCAGCGCGCGGCCCTTGATCACGACTTCCTGGCACGCCGCTTCATTCACGAAGATGGGCGCAATCGGATGGGCGATGGCCCGCTCCCACGCCGCGCCGATATCTTCCACCGGCTTACCCATGCCGATCGCATAAATCCGCGGCGAGGCCGCGAGCGCACCCACCGCCACCGGAATGTCGTAGCGCCGGCCTTTGGAGTCGATGACATTGGTAAACAGGAACGCGCGGCGCTCATCCTCCGGCAGACCGCCCAGGAACTGCCAGCGAACCAGCGGATGCAGCTCCGTGTCCTTGTTGATCGCCCGGTCCACCCGGATGAGCAGGCCCTCGCGTTCCAGGTCGGCGAGGTGGTCCTGGAAATCGAGGTGGGGACGAATCTCCGCTTGGGCCACCGGGCTGTCCGTCATTCTTGCCGTCATGGAATGCCTTTAAGGGACTGACAGAAGCGAGAAATTCCAGCCCAAACCGTGTCTACAATGGAGCGATCTGTCCTCTTTGCAAAGACCGGGGGGTGTGTTTATTCCATCCCCGATGCGTACATGAGATGGCGCTGGGCGGCGATACGCGCCCGCGCGAGGAGAAAGCTTGATGTCGGTTAAACAGGACGATTCCGCCGGTTCTCCTCGGTACAATCGCCCGAAATTTTTTGGTGCTGCCGTTAAACGCAAAGAGGACCCCGCGCTTCTGACCGGCCGGGGGCATTTCGTCGACGATATTCGCCTGCCCGGTACGCTCCACGCCTGCTTTGTGCGCAGCGCCCATGCCCATGCGAAGATTCGCGGCATCGACGCCAGTGCCGCGCGCGCACTGCCGGGCGTGCATCTTGTGCTGACTTATGCCGATCTGCCGGAACCGGCGCAGAAACCGCTCACGCTTCTGGTTCCCAATCCGGCGATCACGCAGCTCTTCATGCCCATGGTGCTGGCGAGCACCGAGGCTTGCTATGTCGGCGAGCCCATCGCCATGGTTGTCGCCGACAGCCGCCATATTGCCGAGGATGCGGCGAGCCTGGTCGAAATCGATTATGACATCCTGCCGGCGATTTCCGATTGCCTCGATGCCATCGCGCCCAGTGCCCCGCTCGCCCATGCCGGCACGCCGTCCAACATTGCCGCGCGCATCCCGTTCAGCCATGGCGACAATGATGCCGCCTTCGCCAATGCGGCTCATGTCTTCAAGGAAAGCCTGCACACCCATCGCGGCGGCCCATTCTTCATGGAATGCCGCGGGCTTGTCGGCACCTATGATGCGATCACCGACAGTTTCACGATCTATATCTCCTCGCAGAGCTCGCATCGTATCAAGCGCTCCTTCCTCGATGCGCTCGATCTCAACGACAACCAGCTTCGCGTCATTACCCCCGACGTCGGCGGCGGCTTCGGCCCCAAGGGCGCGCTCTATCCCGAATATCCTTGCGTCGCCGTGGCAGCGCAGTTGCTCGGCCGTCCGGTGAAATGGATCGAGGACCGCCGCGAGAACTTCGTCGCGACGCATCAGGAACGCGACGAATATTGGGACGTGGAAATCGCCGTCGACAAAGACGCGAAGATCCGCGGGCTTCGCGGCCGCATGGTGCATGACGAGGGCGCCTATCTGCCCTGGGGCCTCACGGTTCCCTGGATCGCCGCGACCACCGTGCCCGGCCCCTATGTGATCCCCAGCTTCAAGATGGAGGTGCTCGTCGCCTTCACCAACAAGATCTCCACCACGCCGGTGCGCGGCGCCGGCCGTCCGGCGGGCGTCTTCGTGATGGAGCGGCTGATGGATCGCGTGGCGAAAGAGCTGAACCTCGATCCGGCCGAAGTCCGCCGCCGCAATTTCATCAAGCCCGAACAGATGCCCTACAAGGTCGGCATCGTCTTTCGCGACGGACGCCCCGTCACCTATGACAGCGGGGATTACCCCACCTGCCAGGCGACCGCGCTGTCCGCCGCCGATTACGAACGCTTTCCTGCCCGTCAGCGCGAAGCACGCGAGGAGGGCCGCTATATCGGCATCGGCATCGGCAACGCCGTGGAGGCGACGGGCCTGGGCCCCTATGAAGGCGTGACGATCCGCATCTCCACCACCGGCAAGATCAGCATGTACACGGGCGCGACGCCGCACGGCCAATCGCACAAGACGATCCTGGCCCAAATTGCCGCCGATCAGCTTGGCGCCGATTACGAAGACATCACGGTGGTCACCGGCGATACCGCGGGCATCGCCTTCGGGATGGGCACCTTTGCCGCGCGCACCGCCGTCAATGCCGGTTCATCGGCCCATCTGGCCGCCATCGAAGTCGCCAAGAAGTTGAAGCAAATCGCCGCGGAGATGCTGCAGGTCTCACCTGCCGATATCGAGCTCAGCAACGGCTTCGCCCAATTGCGCGATGCGCCCGAGAAGCGCAAGAGCTTCCGCGAGCTGGCCTTCAAAGCTGCCGGCATGCCTGGCGTTTCCATGGCCGGCGGGCTAACGCCGGGCCTGGAGCACACCGCTTATTTCACGCCCGACCAGTCGACCTATTCCAACGGCACCCATGTCGCCGAGGTGGAAGTCGACGTCGAAACCGGCGGCGTCGAAATCCTGCGCTATATCGTGATGCATGATTGCGGCAACGTCATCAATCCGATGGTCGTCCGCGGCCAAGTCGAAGGCGGCGTCGCGCATGGCGTCGGCAACGCGCTCTACGAAAAGATGCTCTATGACGACAATGCGCAGCCGGTGAACGCGAATTTCGGCGAATATCTCCTGCCCGGCTCGACCGATGTGCCCCATGTCGAGCTCCACCACATGGAGACGCCGTCGCCGCTCAATCCCATCGGCGTGAAGGGCGCGGGGGAGGGCGGCACGATCCCGGCAATTGCCGCGATCATCGCCGCCGTCGAGAACGCCCTGACTCCGTTTGGAGTCAAGATATCGGAATCACCGATTTCGCCGAGTCGTATCGTCGGCTTGATTCAGGCTTCGGAAAAACGGCTCGCCGCGCAATAGCACAGCCTCATTGCATGCTTTGCTTTTTCCGGTCCTGCTGCTGGAGCAACACGGTGTCGCCTTGCCCTTGCGGGCGGCAATGGCCGTCAATATAGGCGCCCTTTTCGATCTGCAGCGCCTTGTGCACGACGTCGCCGGACATCCGCGCGGTTTTGGACAGCACGACGTTCGTCGCTTCGATTTTCCCCGTCACCGTTCCGGAAAGCTCGACGTCTTCTCCGAAGACCGTTCCCTTGACGGTCGCTCCCGCGCCGATCGTCACCTTGCGCGCCCGTATGTCACCTTCGACATGCCCATCGATCTGGACATCCTCGTCGCTCTCCAATTGACCGGTGATCTTCAATGCCGAGCTGATCCGCGATGGTTCGGAGGCCGGACGCGCCCTTGCCGGGGTCACCGGTTCCGGGGTGCGCGCATGGATCGGGGTGGAGCTTGCTTGTTCCTGCGGGCGCGCGGCGACCTCGACCTCTTTCACGGGGGGCACGGCAGGTGTTTCGGCGGGTTTGTCACGTGTGAACATCGTCATGTCTCCTTGGGTAGGTCTCTGAGCGTCTCGAAGAAATTGATCGGCCGCCACGGCATCCGGCCTTCGATCTGCGCCTCTTTGGCAACCGTGATGATATGATGAAAAACTCGGCCCTTGAGAACCGCGCTAGGTGCTATTGTGACATTGAAGGCGAAGATTCTGCCGTCGAGGCGACCGCAGAGCAACACCTCCTTAGCAACGATGTCGCCCTCAACATAGCCCCCCACGCCGATCACCATACGCCCCGCATTGATCCTGCCGATGACATGCCCAAAGATGTGAACCTCACCGAGTGTATCGAGGTTCCCACGAATCGTCAGAGCCCGCGAAAGCGAGGAAATATCGCTCTCCGGCGCGTCCTCCGATGCCGTCTCGGCTCTTTTCCAGCGGGCTGTTAACATCGATAGTCTTCCCGAGCGCAAGCGAAGCAGCGCGCCGGCGCTGAATCGACCATGCTTTGAACCCCATACACAAGCGGATTACGCCGTTTTGAAGTCTGTGGCCTGTTATCAAATCACGGAAAGAGCAAATATTTTGTCACTGAAAAATCACAGCAAAGAGCGTGGGCCTATCAGGACCCGGAGAATGTCGACTAGTGTGGCACCTATGAGAGGGAGGAAAATATGAAACACACAGCACTCGTGATCGCCGCGGGTCTTCTTAGCGCAACGGCGTTACCCGCGGTCGCGCAGACCCGGACCGGTTTGGATATTTACGTCATCGATGTAGAGGGCGGAAATGCCACCCTTTTCGTGCCGCCTTCTGGGGAATCCGTCCTCATCGATACGGGAAACGTTGGCGCGGCCCCCGCCAAGCGGGATGCTGCGCGCATCATGGCCGCCGTCAAGGATGCGGGCCTGACCCAAATCGATCATCTGATCACCACGCATTGGCATGGCGATCATTTTGGCGGCATGGCCGAAGTCGCCGCACAGATTCCCATCAAGGAATTCATCGACCACGGGCCGAACATTCAGCCTGCCCAAGCCGCCGATGATTTCCTGCAGAAGGTCTATCCGGACCTCTACGGCAAAGCCAAGCACACGGTGGCGAAGCCGGGCGACAGGATCCAAGTCGCGGGTCTGGATTGGCGCATCGTCAGCTCCGCGGGAGAACAGACCAAGACGGCGCTGCCGGGCGCCGGCAGGCCGAATCCCTACTGCGCGGCCTACAAGCCGCAGGACCCTGACCCGACAGAGAATGCGCAGTCGGTCAGCAGCGTCGTCACGTTTGGAAAGTTCCGGGTCGCACATCTGGGCGATCTGACCTGGAACAAGGAATTCAATCTGATGTGCCCGGTCAATCGCATCGGCACGGTCGATCTGTTCGTGGTTTCGCATCACGGCCAGCCGATCTCGAATTCCGAAGTGCTGGTGCACGCGATCCGGCCGCGCGTCGACATTTTGAACAATGGCACACGCAAGGGCGGACAGCCGCCCGCCATGCAGGTGCTGCGTTCCTCGCCCGGTCTTGAGGATCTTTGGCAGGTTCATTTTTCTCTGTTGAGCGGTCAGGAATATACCCAGCCCGGAATGTTCATTTCCAATCTTGTCGATGATCCGCAGATGGTAATGCCGGTCCAGCCGGTCGGGGCGCC
>DATHDZ010000088.1:0-25781 GCA_035318785.1 Micropepsaceae bacterium | reverse complement strand
GAAGATCTGCGCTGCGGAAGGCATCCGATGTCGCCGACTGATCGTAGGCGAAGCCAGCGCGCAGATCGGTATCGTCGGTGAGATGGTAGATGCCTCCGATGGAAAACCGCGCGCTGTCGTCCCAGTTCAGCAAGAGGCTTTGGGCCGGCTGTAGCGGATTGCCAAAATTGAACGTGATCTGCTTGATCCGGCTCCATCGCGTCCAATCGACGTCGACAAGCAGGGTCAGGCGATCATCGATCTTTTGGGAAAGTCCAAGCGCGATGATTTCGGGAAATGTTACCGACGAACGGACGCTCGTGTCTTGGAATTGTCCGCCCGCAGTAAGCGGTCCGGCGACGGCGGGTAGTATAAAATCCGCGTCACCTGAAAAGTCGTGGCGAACTTCCGAGCGATAGTTGAGACCGATGTGAGTCGAGTCGCCAAAATTGTAAAGCGCGCTAAGATTGAATCCGACGCGCCAATCCTCGGCTTCGACGGCGATCTGGCCGTCTGCGCTTTGCGGTAAGAGCCCGAGCCCGGAACAATTGGCGGGTCCGATCGTGGCAAAGCAAAGCGCGCCGAAATCGAGCGCGCTTTTGCGCTTGAAATGCGCATATTGGATGTCGATCCCGCCGCCGATGGAGAACGCGTCGCTTATGCGATAGGCAATCGTGGGATCGATATCGATCGACTTCAGCGAGATGCTTTGCAGTTGATATCGTCCGACCCAGTTGTCGGCGTATTTGTTGACCTGACCAAAAGGGTTGAAAATCCCGAATCCGACACTTAAGCGATCGGACAGGGGCGTCGTCGCGAATAGACTTGGAACCGCAAAGAACTGGTCGTTGTTGCCGCTCGAACCCCGAGCCGGATCACCGAGGGGGGCGGTCGTCCCGCCATTCTTAAAGTCATTGGACATGAACACGAATCCAGAAGAGATGAGGATTTCGGGTCCATGGAGGAGAGTCATCCCAGCGGGATTGTAATAGACCGTCGCGGCATCCTCCGCGATCGCGGTCTGCCCCGCAGTCGATACCGACGCGGCGCCTGTGCTCTGCATATTATTGAGGAAACCGGCCGCCAGAGCGGGATGCGACGCGTACGCAACGCTGAAGACCACGAGACAAATCGTTGCACGCAGACAGAGTCTGCTCGTGAGCCTACCGGGCCCGCACGCTCTGACTTTCCTTGCCATGCCCGCCCCCGCGAGATCGGTCGATGCGGCTTATGGATCTGGTTGTGCGGCCGCAATCTCACCAATCCTTCGATGCAACCTGATCAAATTCCGCAACCAGGTCAACAGAAGCTCGATCTTCAGTCGCGTGAGTTGCAAGTTGCCCGGGCGGGGAGTCCGGGCTCGCGCGAATGCGTCTGATATTCAATACGGAGCCGTGCCGACGATGATCAGCGACCGGATTCCTGCAGGAGCGGGATGGTGCTGGCATTCGGCGCGGCCGGTTTCGAACGCAGATAAGCGTGGATGTCGGCGAGGTCCTGTTCGGGCAAGACTTTCGGGGTGAACGTCGGCATCTCACCCGGCGAGGTGCGCACGAAATTGGCAAACGCCGGATAGGGCAGCGGATTGGGCGCCAATTTGCGCCCGGGTACCCCTTGTCCTTCAAAGCCGTGGCACGTGTAACAGCCGACCCGCAGATACGCGGCCTTGCCGCGCTCCGCATCGCCCGGCGGCGGCGCTTGTGCGGCAACAGCAGCGGTGCTCGCGCAAAGCACCGCTGCCAGAATTGACGATGCCAGAATCGATGAATGTGCGACGTTGTTCATGGCCGTCCTCAACGCGGTTGCATGACGACGTCGATGACGACGGGTTCGCCGCCTTTGACGATCTCGACTCCACGCTTGAGCGCAGCGCCGAGATCGTTCGGATTCTCGATCGGCCCGATGCCCGCCACGCCCATCGAATCGGCGAGCTTGGCGAAGCTGATATAGGGATCGCGGATCGTCGTGGCGATATGCCAACGGTCCATCCGGCGCTCACGCCAGGCCGCCATGCGTTGGAGGTGCATGACTTCCTGATGATAGGCGCGGTTGTTGTTCATGATGGTGAGCATCGGGATCTTGTGATGTGCCGATGTCCAGATCGCGCCCGGCGCATACATGCAGTCGCCATCGGGTTGAATATTGACGGCAAACCGTCCGTGTTCCTTGTGCGCAAGCGCGGCCCCTACCGCGGCCGGCAAATTGTAGCCGACGCCCGCGCCGCCGGAACCGCCGATAAATTGATAGTGCTTGTCGAAGTTCCACATGCGTTGCGGCCAGCCGCCAAGCGCGCGCCCCACAAGCGCCCAATCTTCGTTGCGGATGAACGGCCAGAGTTCCGCGCAAAGCCGAGCACTGCTGACCGGGCTTGCGTTCCACGCCGCCGCGGCAGCATCGGCGCGCATGCGGTCCTTGCTTTGCGCATAAGCGGCTTGCGCTGCCTGGCCGCGCTTCTCGATCCCGGCGCGACGCGCAGGCGTGAGTTCGGCCTTCACCGCTTCGACGAGGGAAGGAAGCGTGGCTTCCGCATCGGCGGCAATCGCGATGTCGACGGCCTGGTAGCGCTGGAAGTCCTGGAAATTGGAGTGGATGAAGACGTCGCCGGACCCGATGCTGACGAGCTTGGCGCCGGCACGGAGACGCGAACTCTGCTGCGCTTCGGCGCTGTCGATGAAATCGTTGACGGTGCCGAAAAAGTCCGTGAGCTCCAGCCCAACGATGACGTCGGCCTGGGCCACCGCGCCCGTGCCGCGCGCGTAGAGCGGATGCATGTTGGGGAAGTTCATGCGGCCGCCCTGGTCGATGACGGTCGCGTTGACCAGCTCGGCCAGTTGGACCAGAGACTTCACGGCGGCTTGGGTCCTGGCCACACGGTCCGCGACGATCACGGGCCTCTCCGCGCTCGCGAGAAGGCGCGCAACCTCGCGCACCGCATTGGAATCCCCCATCGGCGGCGTGGGGAGCGCGAATTTTGGAATGCGAAGCGCGGCGCCGTCCTCGATTCCGAGCTCCTGCAGATCTTCGTCGAGCACGATGAGCACCGGCTCGTAAGGCGGCGTCATCGCGATCCGGTAGGCACGCACCAGCGATTCGGCGAAGTGCTGAAGCGAACCGGGCTGGTCGTCCCATTTGACGAAGTCGCGGACCATCGCGCCGGGGTCTTGCACCGAATGCACCGTGGGCACGCCTGGCCGGCGCTGATTTGCGTCGCGGCTGTTGCCGGTCATCATGATCACCGGAACGCGGTCGCACCAAGCGTTGTAGATGCCCATCGTGGCATGCTGCAGGCCGACGGTGCCGTGGCACAACGCGATCGCCGGCTTGCCAGAGACCTTGAAATAGCCATGCGCCATGGCGGTGGCCGATTCCTCGTGCATCGCGGTGAGAAGTTCGGGCTTCTTGTTGTCGCCATAGGTGATGATGGAATCGTGCAGGCCGCGGCAGCTCGAGGCGGGATTGGTGAAGACGTAGTCGATATCCAGAGTCTTGATGACATCGAGCATGAAGTCGGAGCCCGGGCGTCCTTTTGTCAGATTGGGGTTGGCGGCCGCGGGCGCCGGTACCGACTTCGTCGAGATTTCCGCCTGAGCGAGCACGGTGGAGGGACGGCGCGCGGCGGGCGCAGGCGCTGGTTCCCGACCGCCCGGAAGGATCGCAGCCTTGCCGGACTCAGCGGTGACCGCTGCAGCTCCCGCGACGGCAACGCCGGCAAGGAACTTCCGCCGATCGACCTTGTTCGATGAGCTCTTTTTCATGATGCGCCCTCCCAATGTGCGGCCGATTTCCGCAGCGAACGTGAAAAAGCGGAGCGGCCAAAACCGCGATTCCGTATGCCGAAATCACCCGGCAAGAGCGTAGCAGTGCTTTGGGGGAGCGACCATATCAATTCGCCGAGACGGCAGGGCTCTTGGGCCATGACGCAAGGGTTGGTGGGAGCGCGTGTCGACCAACTTTATTTCCTGTTTGTTTGCTTCAGGTTGGATTGCAACGCCGTCGCGTGCGGACACCACACGAGCAAATGATGCCGCGCATGAAAAGTGGTGAGTTACACTAGGGCTTCGTACGCAATCGCCAGGCGTGCTGGCGCGGGGAGGACTGCGATGAGCAAAATAGTGACGATCGGACTGACGCTTGCGGTAGGTGTGGCCGTCGGCCTTGCGGGCAGCGCGTTCTTGAACCCACCGGCGGAAGCTCAGATGGCGGCGACGCCCGCCTCGTTCAGCGCCGTGCCGGGCGCCATCGGGTCAGAAGACATCTCCGGCCCCTACGAGGTGCAAGAGGGGTGGCCGCAGGACCTCAGCACGCTGCCGGGCCATGAGAAGTGGACCTATGGCGGGGCTCGGGGCATTTTCGCCGAAAGTCCCAATCGCGTGTTTCTGCTGGGCGGCGGCGAGTTGCCGAATATTCCGCGTCCGCAGACGAGATTTGTGGCCGGCGCAGGTCCGAACGTGCAATTTCCCATTGCCGGTCTGCCGTGGCGCAACGCCAATTCCGCAACGCCGCCGGGCAATGGAGGGTCGCGCCAGGATCCGGCCAAGGGAATGGAGGCCTGGAGAGGCTCGGCGCCGCCTTACCGCGAGCTCGGTGTCGATGCGCGCTGGGAACACTGTATCGTCGTCGTCAACGCGCAAGGCAAGATCATCGAAGAGTGGACGCAGTGGGACCATTTGTTCAAGCGTCCGCACTCGATCTACATCAGCCCGTATGATCCAGAGAAGCATGTGTGGGTGGTCGACGACCACACCCATACGATTTACAAATTTACGAATGACGGCAAGCAGATCGTGCAGAGGCTCGGGACGCCCGACGTGCCGGGCGCGGACGCTACACATTTCAACCGGCCGACATTCATCGCCTGGCTGCCCGACGGGACCTTCTTCGTGGCCGACGGCTATAACGGCACGCGCGTCGCGAAATTCGACAAGGACGGCAAGTTCCTGCTGGCCTTTGGCCAACCCGGCGATCCAGGCAAGGAAACGCGGCCCGGATATATGAACAACGTGCATGGCGTGGCCATCGACGTCCAGACACGGCGCGTGTTTGTCAACGATCGCGACAACCACCGCGTCCAGATCTTCGATGAGAACGGCAAATATCTCTCCGAGTGGAAAATCGCGGTGAGCCCGTCGAGCCTCCATTTTGTCCAGATCGGCGCGGATCGCACCCTCGTCGCCTTCGATCGCAACACCCACAAGATGCTGAAATACGACCTGGACGGACATCTGCTCTATGCGTGGGGAACGATCGGCGATTTCCCAGGTACGCTGTGGGGCGTGCATGGCATGGCCACCGACCAGGACGGGAATTTCTACGTCGCCGAGGTCGACTCCGGGCGCTTCCAGAAATTCCGTCCGCGCGCGGGCGCCAATCCTGCGACGTTGATCGGCAAGCCGATCTACTCGGCCTGGCGATAAAAGCGCGACGCTCGCCGGTTTGCGATTTGCGATGGGCCCAGTCGCCTTGAGCCCGCCCAGCTACGGGGCGGTTAGAGCAGGAAGTCCGCTCCGACGAAGCTATGCACGCCAGTCACCAGGACTGCGAAATCCGCGGTGGCGTCGCCATTGACATCCCCGGTTACGAGCGTGTTGCCGCCCGACAGCGCGTAGCGCAGTTCCCCCGCGACGCCGGAGAAGGCCGCTGTTCCAATGAGTGTAAAGGCTTGGTCCCCGGCCAACCCCGTGTTGGCGTCGATCAATTTCAGATCGATCTTGTCCTGGTTGAAGTCGGCTACCTCGTCGCGTCCGGCTATGGCCACCGTGGACTGGGCGATGTCGGTGAACACGAAGTTGTCCGACCCCGCGCCCCCGGTCAGGCTGTCTGCCCCCAGGCCGCCCGTCAGCTTATCTGCCCCGCCGCCGCCGTCGATGCTGTCGTTGCCGGCCCCGCCGTCGATCTTGTTCACGCCGGCCGTGCCGGTGAGGGAGTCGTTGCCGGCGCCGGAGATCAGGTTCTCCATGTTGATGAAGGACTCGCCGGCGAAGTTGGTCGCTCCGGTGGCCAGGTTGACCACGTAGTTGCCCGCGAAGGCCGTGGTGTTGAGGGTATCGACGCCGGTGCCGCCGTCGATGGACTCCGGCGTGCCGATCACGGCGTAGATGTAGTCGTTGCCGGCGCCGCCGATGGAGGTGTCCGCCCCGCCGCCGCCATTGATGGTGTCGTTGCCGGCGCCGCCGTCGATGCTGTCGTTGCCGGCGCCGCCGTCGATCTTGTTCGCGCCGGCCGTGCCGGTGAGGGAGTCGTTGCCGGCACCGGAGATCAGGTTCTCCATGTGGATGAAGGACTCACCGGCGAAGTTGGTCTTTCCGGTGGCCAGGTTGACCACGTAGTTGCCGGTGAAGGCCGTGGTGTCGAGGGTGTCGACACCGGCGCCACCGTCGATGGACTCCGGCGTGCCGAGCACGGCGAAGATGTAATCATTGCCGTTGCCGCCGATGGAGGTGTCCGCCCCGCCGCCGCCATTGATGGTGTCGTTGCCATCGCCGCCGTCGATCAGGTTCGCGCCGCCCGTGCCGGTGAGGGAGTCATTGCCAACCCCGGAGATCAGGTTCTCCATGTTGACGAAGGACTCACCGGCGAAGTTGGTCGCTCCGGTGGCCAGATTGACCACGTAATTGCCGGTGAAGGCCGTGGTGTCGAGGGTGTCGACGTCGGCGCCGCCGTCGATGGACTCCGGCGTGCCGAGCACGGCGAAGATGTAGTCGTTGCCGTTGCCGCCGATGGAGGTATCCGCCCCGCCGCCGCCATTGATGGTGTCGTTGCCATCGCCGCCAACAATGCTATCTGCGCCGCCCGACGGGACGCCTCCGGTTACTCCGCTGGACACGAACGATGGGGTGATGACGTCGCTGTTCGACGTTCCAATGATGGTCACCATTCGCGGTCGTTTCTCCTGATAGGACGGGTCAGAATCCTGTCGGGAAACATTACTCGACAATTACGACGTTGTTACGTCAACCGCGGCCGGCATGAACCGCCTGCAGCAGCAGGCCCGCTTCGATGACTTCGTTCGCGAATTCAATGCCGAACGACCTCATCAAGCACTCGCCATGAACTGCCCCCGCAGAGCTCTATACCGTTTCCCCGCGCTCTTACTCGGGACTGCCCGAACTCAACTATCCCTTCCACGACAGAGATATCCTCGCCTGCGGACGCATCTGCATGCACCGCAAGAAGATCAACATCTCTCAGGTGCGTGCTTGCCCGACCCTCGGAATCAAAGACGTCGACGGCGGCGTTTGGCTCGTCTCCTTCATGCACTATGATCTCGGTTATATCGACCTCGGACAAAGGACCTTGCAGCCCCTCGACAACCCCTTCGGCCCCAGGTTGTCACCTATGTCTTAGGTACGTTCTGCTACCCATGTCGCCGGGCTGGACACTATGCTTTCTGGTAGCAGCGGAGGGATTTGAACCCCCGACCAAGGGATTATGATTCCCCTGCTCTACCACTGAGCTACGCTGCCACGAGGCGGGGGATGTAAGGGGCGGGCTTCTTCCCTGTCAAGCAGAGCGGCGGCGGCCCTGCGACCGGGGCCGCTCCTCGGAAATCCGGGCCCATGGTGGGCGGCTTATCAGCCCCGACATGCGGGCCTGCCGGTGCGCGGATCAGGCCGCGGCGCGGACCGGTTCGGTCTTGGTGATCCAACCCCCGCCCAATACGCGCGTGCCGTTCTCTTCGTAGAACACGCAAGCCTGGCCCGGCGCGACGGCATCTTCGCCCTCGATCAGTTCGACCTCGGCCTCATTTGCGCCAAGCGGTGAAACCCGTGCCGGCGTTGCCCCGCGCGTGGAGCGCACCTTGACGCGACACGCGACGGACTCGGCGGCGCCATCGCTTAACCAATTGACGTGAGCAAGCCTGATCTTCCGTGTACGGAGTTGCTCGCGCGGTCCGACCACCACTTGGCGCGCGCGCGCATCCAATCGCAACACGAACAGGGGCTCATCATTTCCGGCCAGACCCAAACCTTTGCGCTGCCCGACGGTGAAGTGGATGATCCCGGGATGGGTGCCCAGCACGCGTCCGTCGAGATCGACGATCTCGCCGGGCTGCACGGCGTCGGGCCGCAAGCGCTTGATCACGTCGCCGTAGCGGCCCTGCGGCACGAAACAAATGTCCTGGCTGTCGGGCTTGTTCGCGTTCCTGAGGCCGAGCTCGGCTGCGATGTCCCGCACTTTGGCCTTCGGCAAATCGCCGAGCGGAAAGCGCAGCGTGGCAAGCTGCTCCCGCGTGGTCGCGAAGAGGAAATAGCTTTGGTCACGCGCATCGTCCTGAGCGCGGTGCAGCTCCGGACCACTCGGACCCGACATGCGGCGCACATAATGGCCGGTGGCCAAGGCGTCGGCGCCAAGTTCGCGCGCCAGCGTGAGTAGGTCCCCGAACTTCACACGCTCATTGCACCGCACGCAGGGGATCGGCGTTTCCCCGCGGGCATAGGTTTGCGCGAAATCATCCATGACCGCCCGCCGGAAGCGCTCCTCGTAATCGAGCACGTAATGGGCGATCCCCAATCGCTCTGCGACGCGCTTGGCATCGTGAATATCCTGCCCTGCGCAGCAGGCGCCCTTCTTCCTTGCCGCGGCGCCGTGATCGTAGAGCTGCAAGGTGACGCCGACGACGTCATACCCTTCGCTGGCGAGCAGACCCGCCACCACCGAGGAATCGACCCCTCCCGACATGGCGGCGACCACGCGGGTTTCCTTGGGGGGCTTCATAAATCCCAGGCTGTTCAGGGCATTGTTCATGGCGGCGCGACTATAGGCAGGAGTAGCGCGCGCGCAAGTCCAATGGGGTAGGATCAGCGCCGCCATGGCTCCGCAATTGGGCGAACTTCTCTACTGGGCTGCGTGTTGGATCGCCGCGACGGTCGCGCTGTTGGGACTCGCCGCCTGGCTCACGGGCAGCCGCGAATCCTGGGTCGGCGTAACGACGTTCGTGGTCGTCGCTGCGGCGATCTGGGTGATCGGACGATTGACGCTATGGCTCTCGGCTATGAAGCAGGCTAGAGCGCGGCGCCGGCGAGCCTAGCTTGAGACGCCCAAGCCGCTTCATCAGAGGTAATTGAGCAGCGAAAGCTTGTTCAGCATCGAGCTGATCTGAAAGGTTGCCTGCAGCGCGGTTTGATCCTGGCCGAGCTTTGCCAGCGCTTGGGGCATATCCACGTCTTCGAGATTGGAAACGAAGCCCTTGTACACCGTTGACGTCGCTTGCAAGCGGTCAAGCGTATCTTGCACCATTTGGTAGCGGATGCCGTTCGACGCAGCTGCCGTGTCCACGCCGGATGCGACGCTGATGGACGTCGGAATCGTGGACTCGAGGAAACTCTGCTGCGCCGGTGTCGTCTTCGCATCGAAGGGGCCGTTCACACCGGCGTCGAATTGGACCACCTGCTGAAACAGCGACATAAGCTGGGTGCCGAGATCGGACGCCAGCATTCCCACCTGTACGGTCTGCCCATCGCCGACGCGAATGCTGCTCTTGACGGTTCCATTGGCGAAAGCCTGCGGTATCGAAGGAAGCGCGATAAGGTCGCTCAATTTGGAGACTGTCACAGGCGCGACCTGAGTTTTGTCGCCGGCATAGATATATCCGTTGGAGTCCTTCGCATTGAGGATTTCTATGGCCTGATCGAAATAGCCCTGCATCTGAGTCATCAGCGACGTGGCATCCTGGTCCGCGACGGCCTTGGTGAGGGTTTGGCGCACCTGGCCCGCGAGAGTGCTCAACTGTCCCAATTGCGCGTCCTGCAGATCCAGTCGTGAAGACGCCTGCTGCGCCGTCGAAATATTGGCTTCGGTGCGGGCGCCCGCGGCGCGTGCGGACTCCATGGCCGCGGTCTTGTTGCCGTAACCCGTATAGGTATCGGCGAGCTTGCCCGTGACGACTTGGCGATTGGAGGCGTCAAGGGCTGCTTCAACCTTCTGGATCTGCGCGAGCATGAATTGCGCGCTGGCGGCGTTGCCGATGCGTTCGAGGGACATGGCTAGCCACCCATCACTTTCATCAATTCATCGGAAAGCTGCTGTGCGACCGAGATGAGCCGCGCTCCGGCATTGTAGGCCTGTTGCAGTACCATCATATTTGCCAGCTCCTCATCGAGGTTGACGCCTGACTTCTCGCTCTGATTCTGCGTTGCGATCTGCAGGCGCGTATCCGCGGCCTTCTTGGAAACGTCGATCGTATTGCCGCGGGTCCCGGCGTCCTGATAGAACGCCGCGGCGTAATCGTTGAATGTCGCGTTGCGCCCTGACAGGGCGCCACCTGCCGAGAAGACGTGGGACTGGTTGAACAGATCCTGCAGCGCAAGAAGTCCGCGATTGTCGCCCGCCGAGGCGACCACACTGGAAAGCGCGGTCGCGCCAGTGAGCGTCGGCTGCGCGAACGCAAGAAGCTGCGGCGAGCTTTGGAGCACGGCGGTAAGATTGAAATTGCGCGCCCGCGCCATCTTTTCCCCGATGCCGATACCGAACAGCGAGGTGAAGCTCTCGCCCGTGGTCCCGCGCGCGGTCGTATCTTGCGTAACCTCCAGCTCATATCCGCTATAGTTGGCGGCGGGCGTGACTTGCATTTGGCCGTTGGCATCGAGCGCGAACGTCGCCTTTCCGGTAAAGGCGGTGTTGAGCGCGGTGATCATGTCGTCGATTGTGGTACCGGTCACCGCAACGCTGGTTTCACCCACGCGTTCGCCGTGCGGTCCCTTCAGCAGAAGTGTGATGGCTCCGCCAGGTGCGAAGCCTGCCGTATCGGTGGACTGCAGCCCGGTGGTGACGATCGCATTGCCGCTTGCCTCGAACAGATCGTTCAGTCCGAAGAATTGCGAAAACCCGATACCACCGCGCGACGCGGTGTTTCCCGGCTCATCGGCGAGCACCACGCCATTGCTCCCGGTGGCGGATATTTTCAGCACGCCATCGGTGAAATCGGCGCTGCCGTCCGCTCCAAGCGCGGTGTTCAAAGCCGCGACAAAACTCCCCACCGTTCCGCCGATGGGGCTGGCTCCGCCGCCGTCGACACTCAGGGTTCCCGCGCCGAAATCGATGGCAACCTTATGTTGTAGAGCGCCGCTATTGGCATCGACGATGCCTAAGGTGGTTGCTCCGGTAAAGCTCAGCGAATCGGTGGAAAGAAGACCGGTCTGGCGCCCCGTCATCGATTGAGGCGGCGGCACGGCGGTACTGGCGTTGTGGGCCGCGTTGAAAGCAAGTGAGACCGATTGCGCCAATGCACCCAACTCTTCGCCAAGCGAGACAAGGGTCCCATCGCGCAACTCGACAAGGCCCGCCAATTTTCCCGACGTGGCGTGGGCATCGAAGGTGCGGGGCGTACCTATCGCCTGGCCTGTCTGCCCATTTATGGTCTGGACCATGATAGGCGAGAAGGCGGGACCTGTCGTCGAAGAGTATGAGAGCTGGGCATAATTGTCGCCGACGAGCTGCACGCCATCGGTCGTGGAAACGTATAAGCGGCCATCGGGTTGTTGCGCCGTGCGCACATCAACAAGCTGGGAAAGCTGTTTGACCAGGGTGTCGCGCTCATCCAACAGAGGGCTCGCCGTGTCGCCCGATAGCACCGCCCGATGGAGCGAAGGATTGAGGTCGTAGATTTGGCGGATCAGTACATTGGCTTCCGAAACGGCGTCGCCGATTTGCTGATTGGTAGAGGTGCGCAGATCGGCCACGGCTCCGGAAAGATCGGAGATGGAGCGAGCGAGGCCTTGGAACTTGCCCGCCGTACCGAGTCTTGACGCCAATGAGGTTGGGTCGAGAGAAGCCTGACCCAGAGCGGCATAGACGGCGCTCAGCTGACTGCCGATCGATTGCCCGTCGCCCGGTTGTCCCAGCGCCGTATCGAGCTGCTTCATGATCTCCGATTGCACATCGAAACGCGCCGCGCCGCTGTTTGCTCTGAGCACTTCGGTATCCAGAAATGCATTCGAGATCCGTTGGATCTCTTCGATCTTGACGCCCACGATTTGACTGCCCGTGACGAGCGGCCCCTGCTGCACCACGCGCCGCGCATAATTCGGGTTATTCGCGTTTGCGATATTGTTCGATGCCACGCGCAAAGCGGCGCTGTTCGTCAACAGAGACGACAAGCCGCTGGAAAGTATGGCTTCGAGTGACACGGTGCGCTCTCGCTCCAGTTAAATGACACGGGGTCGCACAATTGCGTGCAAAGCCGGTGCCAATAGGCAGAGGGCGGAAAGCGGGCGGTTGCATCACGAAACACCGGTAGGCTTTGCCGTGAGCGGCAATTCGTGCCGGGCGAAAAGCGGTGACGACCATTGCGCGAATTCCCCTTGGCGGGCGCATAACCGCGTCCTTTGCCGTGCTTTCCATGGCTTGTTGGTGAAAGCGGCACTCTGCGGCTTCTTCTGGTCCGGGACTTGCTACCGGAATGGCGGAACTATGTGGATCCGCCATGACCGCTGTTGCCGCGTTACCCGTAATGAGCATTCCAGGCATCGCCACGGCGATACCGAAAACCGCCGATGACGCGGCCGGGATGGATTCCATTTTCGACGATTTGCTTGCGGCACTGGCGCCCATCGCTTCGGATCAGCCAAGCGGACAAGCAATTGCCGCGGCGCAAGCCACACCGCCTCCTCCCGCGCTCGCCTCCGACACGCCCATTCCGCAAGCAATGTTCCCTGATGCCGCTTCGCTCGAAGCGGCGCTTGGCGATGCCATGAGCGTTACGCCATTGCTGCCCGACGCGCCGGCCGCCGATCCGCCAGAGCCCAATACGGCACTTCCGAATCCCATCATTGGCGATACTGCCGTTTTACCGCCGCCGCAGAATGGAAATACCGCTTCCGTTCAGCCCCGCACCGGACGCAGCGAAAAACCGGCAGCAAACGCACCGGCGAACGACGACACGCCCGACGACAGTCTCGTAGCCGCCCTCACGATGATGATGGTGCCGCAATTGCCACCGGCTGGAGATGTTCCGGCCGCTCCCGTCAATCCTCCGGCGGAGGATGTGCCGATCGCAAATGTCGCCGCGACGGGCGCATCCAATCCATTGCCTGGGATGGAGACGAACGCCGTCCCGCAACCTGTTCCGGATGCCGCGGCCGCGAGCCCGCCTGTAGACGCCACGGCGCAACCTGCCAAAGGCGAAACCGCCGCGACACCAGCTCAGGCGGCTGTACCCTTCGTCCTCTCGCAAGCCGCGAGCGCCGCAGCTCCAGCACCTTTGAAGGGCGCGCCCTCGTCGGCTCCTCCCGAGAAGCCAACGGCCCCTTCCGCCGTTGACCTCGGAAAGACCGAAACAATTGCACGCGTTCCAAAGGCCACAATTTCCGCGGCAGTCGCACAAGCCAACAATCCAGCCCCGACGCTCCCCAGCGGCGGGTCATCGGCCAAAGCCGACCGGACGCCGAGCAATTCTCACGTCAGCAACGAAACGGCTTCACGCCCAGATGTCGCCGCAATGGCCGTCCCGCAGCTCGACAATTTGGCCACCTCTCTCGCGTCAAACGGATTTGGTTCCACGACGGCGACGAGCCACACGCCGATTGAACTCTCCGGCATCACGGCGGCCAATGCGATGTGGGCGGGCGCGCCGCAAAGCGGCGATACGCCGATACGTCTCGTTTTGAGCGCGCCCGGCTTTGTGCCGGACACCGCCAGCATGGACGCGCTTGCACTGAGGATCGCGGCGAAATCCGCCGATGGCGAAAGCCAATTTTCGATCCGTCTCGACCCGCCTTCGCTCGGCCGCATTGAAATTCACTTGAACATGGATTCGCAAGGGAACGCGCAGGCACAGTTGAGCGCCGACCGGCCCCAGACGCTCGATGCGCTGCAGCGCGATTCGGGCGCGCTCGAACGCGCGCTGAAAGATGCCGGCCTCGATCTTCCGGGCGGTCTCTCTTTCTCGCTCAAGGGCGACGGCAAGTCCGCCGCCTGGCGCGATTCGCAGAATTCGGGCCGCGGCCGTGCCTTGCAGATCGACGCCGTCGATGGCGCGAACAGCATTGCCGCGAGTTTGGGTTTGACGTCGACCGGGCAAGCCTGGGGCGCCGCCTCCACACGTCTTGATATCAGGGTTTAGGAGCACAGAAATGGACGCGATCTCCGCCGCATCTGCCGCATCGCAAAGCACGGCCGCCAAGGACAAAACGAAACTCGGCACCAATTTCGACACATTCCTCACGCTGCTCACCACGCAGTTGAAGAATCAGGATCCCCTATCGCCGATGGATTCGAGTCAGTTCACGCAGCAGCTGGTGCAATTTTCCCAGGTCGAGCAATCCATCAACGCCAACCAGAATCTCGAATCGCTGATCTCCCTCACCAAAGCGCGCGCCGGAAGCGACGCGGTGGGCTTTCTCGGCAAGACGGTTACGCTTACCGATGGCACTGCCGGCCTCAAGAGCGGCCAGGCACAATGGGGCTATTCGCTGGGCAGCGACTCGGCGAGCACACGTCTCACCATCTCAGATTCCAAGGGGCATACGGTCTATATCGGCGCCGGCGATACGACGTCGGGCCTCCACGCCTTCTCCTGGGACGGCAAGGACAATGCGGGCAATACGCTGCCCGACGGCGCCTACACGCTGAGCGTCAAGGCGCAAACAACCGACGGAACCGCCATCGATGCCGCGGTCGCGAGCCAAGGCGTGGTGGACGAAGTCGATCTTTCGGGGACCGAACCAATGCTGAAGATCGGCGCCCTACTTGTGCCGCTCAGCAAGGCAACACTGATTTCGGGACATTGAATGGAATGGGTCCGCTGAGAATCGGCGGGCTGAAACGAAACGGAACCGGCACCAAGCGCCGTGAACCATCACTTAAGGATCATTCTTATGAGTCTTTACGGGGCACTGCTCACCGGCGTGTCGGCGCTCGATGCCAACAGCCGCGCACTTGCGATTACGTCATCGAACATCGCGAACCTCAATACGGTCGGCTATAAGACGAGCACCGCGGACTTTTCGACTTTCCTTGCGGGGAACGGATTTGGCGGAGAAATTGCGCCGTCCAGTGTGCAGGTCTCTTCGGCCCAGCAGCTTTCAAAGCAAGGTCTGTTGAGTTCGACCGGCAACTCCACCGACCTCGCGCTGTCGGGCAATGGCTTTTTCATCGTTACCGACACGCCGACTTTGCAGAATCAAGCGGACCTTTACACGCGCGCGGGCTCCTTCACACCCGATGCCGGCGGACAGCTGCGAAATTCCGCCGGATTTTATCTGAAGGCCTGGCAGCTCACTCCAGCGGGCACCATGCCGACCAACCGGAGCACCTTGGTGCCGATCAATTTGAGCTCGCTCAACGGCACCGCCCAACCCACGGCAAATATCACTTTGAAAGCCAATCTTCAGGCCTCCGCCGTCGCGGTCGGCGGCTACGCCGCGGGTCAGATGACAGCGGGAACCGTGACGCCGACATTCGAACAAAGCATCAATGTCTTTGATAGCCAGGGAGGCTCGCGGCCGATGAAGCTCTCCTTCGTGAAAACTGGCCCGGATGCCTGGTCTTACGAAGTCGCCTATCAGGGCAACGCGGCCGATATCGGTGGCGCGGGCAACAACCCGGTCGCAACGGGAAACCTGACCTTCAACGCCGATGGCACGCTGGCGACCCCGGTGTCGGGCCTAAACGCCTTCACCGTCCCGTGGGATCCGTCTACCGGACTTTTGCCACAGCCGGTGACCATCAATTTCGGCACGCCTGGCGTTTCCAGCGGCGTGTCGCAATTCGATGCCTCCTCGCAGTTGACCTCGGCCAATGTCGACGGCGCGCCTTTCGGTTCGCTGAGCTCGGTCTCGGTGGACGATCAGGGCTTCGTGACCGCGTTGTTCGACAATGGCATCGAGAAGAAGGTCTACAAGATTCCTGTGGCAACCTTCGCCAATCCCGATGCGCTCGCCGCCACCACGGGCAATGCCTATCTGGTCACCGACAATTCGGGAACACCGACGATCACCGAAGCCAAGACCGGTGGCGCGGGCTCTATCGTGTCCAGTTCCTTGGAAGCATCGACGTCCGACCTCGCCCGTGAGTTTTCCAGTCTCATAACGACACAGCGCGCCTATTCCGCGGCGACCCGCATCGTCACCACGGCCGACCAGATGCTGCAGGAACTTATGCAGATCAAACAGTAACAAATGAAACGGCGTCTTTACAGAAGTGAAGGCGTCCTTTCACTAAACAAAGCCAAACAATATCATTGGCTTAGTCCTTAATTTACCTTGGCGTTTTGGGCTTTTTTAAAGCGCGCGGGGGTACCTTCACCCCAACGGGTAAGAAGGTGGTGGAGTGATGAGAGAAATGGGCGAGGAGCAACGGAGGCCACGCGTAAGCTACGTGATCGGACCCGATGGCAGTCCGCTCACCTTGGCCGATTTGCCGCCCCCCAATACCAAAAGGTGGGTCATTCGGCGCAAGGCGGAAGTCGTGGTGGCTGTCAGAGGCGGCCTGTTGAGCCTGGAAGATGCGTGCCGCCGTTATACGCTGACGGTGGAGGAGTTCCTCGCCTGGCAGCGTGCGATCGAACGCTTCGGCCTTCCAGGATTGCGCGCTACGCGAGTCCAGCAATACCGGCATTGATGTCCCGCGGACGCAAAATCATAGAGCGAGAATCGGAAGTCCATCGGGCTTCCGATTTTTTATTTACGTGGTTTCCGAATTCTGAATGCCGTCTCGGGAATCTCGCGCCATGAACCGGTGCCCGCTCGCGAGGGTTAAGGAATGATTGCACCGCCACTCTGCTAGCGCACTGCGATCGTTCGAAAATTCGGTGCCTGCGTTAAGCTCACCTTTACCCAACTCCCGGCAATGTTTGCCTAGTCGAGCAACCAAGCCGAAGACGAGCGTTCGTTCGCGCCTTCGGCAGTCGCGGTCTAGGCGGAGGGCGTTTTGCCGGAGTTTTTTAGAGGTATCGGTGCCGCACGCATCGGCGCCATGGCGGGGGTCGCCGCGGCGCTGACCGGATTCTTTCTCTATGTGTTCGGGATCATCGCGGAGCCGCCAAAGTCAATTCTGTTTTCCGGCCTCGAAGCACGTGACGCTTCGGCGGTGATTTCCAAGCTCGAAGCGTTGAACGTGCCCTACGAACAAAAGGGCGATGGCGGCACGATCCTTATTCCCTCCGACCAAGTGACGAAAATCCGCATGCAGCTCGCGACCGACGGACTGCCGTCCGCCGGCGTCGGCTACGAAATCTTCGACAAGACCGACACCTTCGGGACCACCGCCTTCGTGCAGAACGTCAACCGGCTTCGCGCGATCGAGGGCGAGCTGGCACGCACGATTCGCTCGCTTGATTCCATCGCCTCAGCGCGCGTGCATCTGGTCATTCCCGACCGCCAGATCTTCGCGCGAGACAATCAGCCGCCTTCGGCTTCGGTCGTGGTGAAGGCGCGTTCGCGGCTTTCCCGTGGCCAAGTCAGCGCGATCCAGCACCTCGTGGCCGCAGCGGTTGCAGGCCTTACCCCGAACAATGTCGCACTGGTCGACGACAAGGGCGAGCTTCTCGCCGGCGGGAACGGCGATGGCGACAACGCTACGTCGGCCGTCCAGGAAGAGCGCATCTCGGGTTTCGAAGACAGGCTTCGCCAGCGCGTCGAGAACATCGTCTCTTCCATCGTCGGTCCGGGTCATTCCCGCGTCCAGGTCGCGGCCGAGATGGATTTCAACCGGGTCACGGAAACCGCCGAGACCTTCGATCCCGACAGCCGCGTCGTCCGCTCCTCGCAAACGGTGCAGCAGGATTCCGCCTCGAAGGACAACCGCAACGCCCAAGCCGTCAGCGTCGGCCTTGCGATTCCGGGCCAGGCGGTGCCGCCTGCTCCGACTGCCGACAATAGTTCCACGTCGAACAACACGCGCAACGAAGAAACCATCAATTACGAGATTTCCAAGACCACAAAAACGCAGACCCTGGATGCCGGACAGGTCAAGAAACTGTCCGTCGCCGTGGTGGTGGACGGCACCTATACGCCCGGCGCGAACGGTGCACGCGCCTATGCTCCCCGCAGCGGCGATGACATGACAAAGATCACCGCGCTGGTACGCTCGGCGATCGGCTTTGATGAAAAGCGCGGCGACCAGTTGCAGGTCACCAATATGCGCTTTGCCGATATCGATACCGGCCCCGAAGCCCCTCCGGCGGTGACCATGCTGGGTCTCGATACCTCCTCGATGTTCAAGCTCGGTCAGATCCTCATCCTCTCGATCACCGCGCTCCTGGTTTTCCTCCTGGTGGTCAAGCCGATGATTCGCCGGCTGACCACGCCTCTGGCACCGATGGCAGGGGGAACCGCGGCACTTTCCGCCTCCGGCGCGCCCCAGTTGACGCAAGGGTCCGGCGATGCCCACGGCCAACAACACGCCGGCGGTTCGCCCTCACAGCTGGCGGCCCCGAAACGCGAAAGCATGATCGATATCAGCCAAATCGACGGCCAAGTGCGCGAATCCGCGATCCGCAAAGTGGGCGACGTCGTGCAGGCCCATCCCGAAGAGGCGATGGCCATCCTGCGCACCTGGCTCCATCAACCGGTCTAAGGGACGAAGATGGCGCGCGCCCCCAAAACCGCAATCAAGGAGGACATCCGCGCCCTTACGGGCCCGGAACGCGCCGCGATTTTCCTACTTTCGCTCGGCGAGGAGCTCGGCGCCAAACTCTGGCAGATGATGGACGAGGACGAGATCAAAGAAATCTCGCAGCTCATGTCCACTCTCGGCACCGTCAGCGCCACCCTCGTCGAAAAGCTGCTGATCGAGTTCGTCTCGCAGATGTCCTCGACCGGCTCGTTGATGGGTTCCTATGAATCCACCGAGCGCCTGCTCACGCGCTTCATGCCCGACGCAAAAGTCGGCGAGATCATGGAAGAGATCCGCGGCCCCGCGGGCCGGACCATGTGGGACAAGCTCGGCAATGTGAACGAGTCGGTGCTCGCGAATTATTTGAAAAACGAATATCCGCAGACCGTCGCCGTCGTGCTCACCAAGATCAAGCCTGAGCACGCCGCCCGCGTCCTGGCGTCCCTGCCGGAGGAATTCGCGCTCGAGGTCGTGCAGCGCATGCTGCGCATGGAATCGGTGCAGAAGGACATCCTCGATAAGATCGAACAGACCCTGCGCGTCGAATTCATGTCGAACCTCGCGCGCACCGCCAAGCGCGATGCACACGAAATGATGGCGGAGATCTTCAACAATTTCGATCGTCAGACGGAGAGCCGCTTTCTGACGTCGCTCGAGGAGAGGAGCCGCGATGCCGCCGAACGCATCAAGGCCCTCATGTTCACATTCGAGGATCTTGGCAAGCTCGACCCCGGCTCCATCCAAACCCTGTTGCGCCACGTCGAGAAGGACAAGCTAGGGCTCGCCCTGAAAGGCGCCACAGATTCGCTGCGCGACGTCTTCTTCTCGAACATGAGCGAGCGCGCCGGAAAAATCCTTCGTGAGGACATGGAGTCACTCGGCCCCGTGCGCCTCAAGGACGTGGACGAGGCGCAAATGCGTATGGTCAACGTCGCCAAGGACCTCGCCAATAAGGGTGAGATCATGATCGCCAGCAAACAAGGCGAAGACGAGTTGATCTACTGATGAACACAACGGTCAAGTTCACCTTCGACACGCATTTCGACGGCGACAGCCCTCGGAACAAGAAGAACGATGTGCGTTCGCGCAAGAGTTATAGCGCCGAAGAAATCGAGGCCATGAAATCGGAGGCGCGCGAGGAAGGCCGCACGGACGGCGATGTGCGCGCCAGTCACGCGATCGCCGCTTCGATCGGCCAGGTTGCAGCGGCGGTACACGCGGCCATCCAAGCGATGGACGGCGAGATCGAATGCATTCGCGCGGAAGCAGCGGGATTGGCGATCGTGGCGGCAAAGAAGCTTGCGCATGCCGCGTTGGCTGCCGCTCCGGAAGTCGAGATTGAAGAGGCGTTGCGCGTGGCGCTGCACCAGGCGATCGGAGAGCCGCGTGTGGTGGTGACGACCTCCCCCGTGCTGGCGCACAAGATTCAAGAACGGGCAAACGAGATCGCTCACGAAGAAGGTTTCGAAGGCCGTGTGCAATTCGTACCCGACGATGGACTGACGAACGCCGATTGCCGGGTCGAATGGCGCGGCGGCGGCATCGAGCGTGCGCAATCGGCAATCGAAAGCGCTCTCGCGGATCTGATGGCGCGGCGTTTCCCGCAAAGCGCCCCTGAGAGGAAGGAATAGACATGTCGGAGAACGACGTCGGTTTGCCCGAATTAGGCGACGCCGCCGGCGCGGCGCAAGAGGGACAGCCTCTGCTCAAAAAGCAGAACCCCTCCGATGCCGAGCCAAAACACACGGCGGTGGATCTCGAAGCCGTCTACGACGTGCCCGTTACCGTTCAGGCGATTCTCGGCAAATCCGCCATGGAGGTGAGCCAGCTCTTGAAACTTGCGCGGGGCACGGTGGTGCAGCTCGACCGGAAGGTCGGCGAAGCCATCGACATCTACGTCAACGACCGCCTGGTCGCGCGCGGCGAAGTGGTGCTGGTGGAAGACCGGTTGGGTGTGACCATGACGGAAATCATCAAAGCAGGACAGATCTAGTTGGATGCCTCATGCCGAGCTTGTCGGAGCATGGGATGCAAGATGAAGGAATAGGATCATGCGGCTTCTCATTATAGGCGGCCTTGGTGGCCAACTCGGCGCAGCGACCAAGATCGCGATGGATAAAGGCGCGAAAGTCGCACACGCGAACAGCGTGGATCAGGGGCTCTCCGAACTTCGTCAGGGCCACGGTGCGGACCTCATCATGTGCGATATCGCGCTCGATATCGGGATGCTGGTGCGCTCCCTCGCGACCGAACGTATCTGCACACCGGTGGTCGCCTGCGGAATCGGAACCGACGCAAGGCGCGCCGTAGACGCCATCCGCGCCGGCGCCAAGGAATATCTTCCCCTTCCGCCCGATCCCGATCTGATCGCAGCGGTGCTCGCGGCGGTCGCCGACGAATCGCATCAGCTCATCTTCGAAGACGACGCGACGGCTTCCGTCATCGCCATGGCCGATCAGATCGCGCCCTCGGAGGCCTCGATCCTGATCACCGGCGAATCCGGAACCGGCAAGGAGATTCTGGCCCGCTACGTACATCGCCGGAGCGCCCGCGCGGACAAACCGTTCATTTCGGTGAATTGCGCGGCCATCCCGGAAAACCTTTTGGAATCGGAATTGTTCGGCCATGAAAAGGGCGCGTTCACCGGCGCCATCGCACGCCGCCTCGGCAAGTTCGAGGAGGCCAATGGCGGCACGTTGCTGCTCGACGAGATCAGCGAAATGGATGCGCGGCTGCAGGCCAAGCTGCTGCGCGCAATTCAAGAGCGCGAGATCGACCGCGTGGGCGGAGGCAAGCCCGTCAAGGTCGATATCCGCATCATCGCGACGTCGAACCGCGACCTTGTAGAAGCGGTGAAGCGGAACACCTTCCGCGAGGATTTGCTTTACCGCCTTAACGTCGTGAATTTGAGATTACCGGCCTTGCGCGAACGGCCAAAAGACATTCTCGCCCTCGCGCGTCATTTTGCCCGCAAATATGCCGAGGCCAACGGCGTGGCGTTCCGCCCGCTCGCGCCCGACACCGAACGGGTGCTGCTCGGTCATGCCTGGCGCGGCAATGTGCGCGAGCTCGAGAACACGATCCATCGCGCCGTGCTGCTCTCGCCGGGGAACGAAATCGCACCGGAAGCGGTGCGCCTGCCCGACGGCGCCAAGTTGGGCGAGTCGGCGGTGCGCGTGGGTCACGATGCCGTATCGATTGCGACCGAGGCCGCAGCCACCACAACCCGCGCGCTGGTCGGACGTACCGTGTCCGACGTCGAGCGCGACCTGATCCTGGATACGCTTACCCATTGCCTCGGCAACCGCACCCATGCCGCCAACATCCTCGGCATTTCCATCCGTACGCTGAGGAACAAGCTGCGCGAATATACCCAGGCCGGCGTTCGGGTGACCCAACCCGGCGAAGGCCGCGCCGCGTGATGAAGACTGACGCCGCATGGCATTGATCGCGCAAACCCAAGCACGGGCAACGGGGCCGCAAGGCGCCTTCGACGCTGTTCGCAATTATCTCAAGAATGGCGAAATCGCGCTCGCGATCGGCATTCTCGCGATCCTTGTCGTCTTGCTGCTGCCCCTGCCGCCATGGCTGCTCGATCTGGCGCTCTCGTTTTCGATCACCTTTGCCATCCTGATTCTGATGACTTCGGTGTTCATCAGGAAGCCGTTGGAATTCAGCTCCTTCCCGACGATCCTGCTTATTTCCACCATGTTGCGCGTCGCGCTGAACCTCGCTTCGACGCGGCTCATTCTCGCCCATGGCAGCGAAGGAACCGACGCCGCCGGACTTGTCATCCAGGCATTCGGCCGGCTCATCACGCAAGGCAATTTCGTCATTGGCATCATCGTGTTCGCGATCCTCATCATCGTGAACTTCATCGTCATTACGAAAGGCGCAGGCCGCATCGCCGAAGTCGCCGCCCGCTTCACCTTGGATGCGATGCCGGGAAAGCAGATGGCGGTGGATGCCGATCTTTCGGCCGGCCTCATCAATGAGACCGAAGCGCGCGAACGGCGCAAAACACTCGAATCCGAATCCAATTTCTTCGGCGCCATGGATGGCGCGTCGAAATTCGTGCGGGGCGATGCGATCGCTGGGCTCTTGGTCGTCGGCATCAATATTATCGGCGGCATCATCATCGGTGTGGCGCAGCAGGGCATGTCCTTCGGCGCCGCGTCGCAAACCTTCACCCTGCTCACCATCGGCGACGGCTTGGTGACGCAGGTGCCGGCCCTCATCGTTTCCACCGCGGCCGGCATGATGGTGTCCAAGGCCGGCATCGAAGGCTCGGCTGAAAAGGCCGTGTTCGGTCAGCTCTCCTTTTATCCCCAGGCGCTCGCCATGGCGGCGTTCGTCATGGCAGTGGTTGCGGTCCTTCCCGGCATGCCTCACGTCGTGTTCGCGCTGATCGCCACCGGCACCGGCGCGCTCGCCTATCTCTCATGGCGCAGCAAGGAAAATTTGCGCCTCGGGATCGCCCGCGCCGAAGCGGCGAAAGTCGCCGACACGCCGCCCGTGGAAGAGCCGATTTCCTCCGCTCTTACGCTCGATCTGCTGCGCGTCGAACTGGGTTACGGTCTGCTGCCGCTCATCAATGACGCAAAGGGTCACCGCGTCACCGACCAGATCAAGGCTTTGCGCCGTCAGCTCGCTTCCGAAATGGGCTTCGTGATGCCCGCTGTCCGCATCCTCGACAATATGCAATTGGGGGCCAACGAATACGCGATCCGGGTCAAGGAAATGGCGGCCGGACGCGGCGAATTGTACCCCGGCCAGCTTCTTCTGATGGATCCGAAGGGCCAGGCCGTCGAGCTTCCCGGCACACACACCAACGAGCCGGCGTTCGGGCTTCCCGCTACCTGGGTCGATCAAGGCTTGCGCGAGGAAGCATCGTTCCGCGGCTACACCGTGGTGGATCCCGGCACGGTCTTGACCACGCATTTGACCGAAGTGCTGAAGAACCACATGGCGGAGCTGTTGTCTTATGCGGAGACCAAAAAGCTGCTCGACGATCTTCCGCCGGAGAACAAGAAACTGGTCGAAGAACTGATCCCATCGCAAATCTCGGTGACGGGCGTGCAGCGGGTGCTGCAGACGCTTCTCACCGAGCGTGTCTCGATCCGCGACCTGCCGGCGATTCTCGAAGGGATCGCCGAAGCCGTCGGACACACCAAGAACGCCATGATGATATCCGAGCATGTGCGCGCGCGACTGGCGCGGCAGCTTTGCAATCAACATTTGTCGCCACAGGGATTTCTTCCCATCATCGCCATGTCGCCCGCGTGGGAGCAAACCTTCGCGGAGTCGCTTGCCGGACAGGGCGAGGAACGCCAGCTCGCCATGGCGCCATCGCAATTGCAGGCCTTCATACAGTCCGTGCGCGATCGCTTTGACGACGCATCCGCCGCCGGCGATGTCCCGGTGTTGCTGACCAGTCCGCTGATCCGCCCCTATGTGCGCTCGATCATCGAGAGGTTTCGAGGGCAGACGACAGTGATGTCGCAGAACGAGATTCATCCCTCCGTGCGGCTTCGCACGATGGGACAGATATAGACGGCTATGCAGCTCCGCACGTTCCTTGGCAAGGATATGAAGGAAGCGCTCAGCGCCATGCGCGCGGAATTGGGCGATGAGGCGATTATTGTGGCGAGCGAGAAGACGAAGGACGGGAGCGTCCTGCTGCGTGCGGGCTTCGAGGGAACGCGAACCCCTCCGGACACCTCCGAAGCAGAGACTCCCTGGCCTTCCCCCGATCCGGCACATGTTAGCGGCGTGCTTGGCTCGTTCGACGCGCGTTATCGGGAAGCTCTGGTGATGAGGTTGCGCGTCCCCAGGGCCGATGGGCCGGGCTATTCACGCCCGTTCGACCGCGACCAGCTCGTTTCCCTTCTGCGCGCGCATCGGACGCCCGATGCACTCGCCGACGCACTGGTCGAAGAGGCCGGGAGAAGCGGCATCCCCGATCTGACATTGGCACTCGCCTCCGCGCTCGACCGATTCATGCGAAACGGCCCCGCGGTGAAAGCTCCCAACGGGATGATCCTCGTTGGCCCTCCCGGAGCGGGCAAGACGGCCATCGCTGCCAAGCTGGCCGCTCAATATCGCCTCGCCGGGACGCCGGTGGTGCTGGCGGCTACGGACACGCAAACCGCCGGCCAGATGGCGCGGCTGGAAAGCTTTGCCGCCTGCCTGGACGTGCCACTGGTGATCGCCTCGACCCCCGAGATTCTGTCCGAGGAGGTTCAAGCGGCGAGCTACGCAAACGCCTTCCTCATTGCGGACTGCGCCGGTTGCGATCCGCGAGGGCCTCTCTCGTCGGAGCTTGTTCGCTTTCTGGCGGCCGGACGCCTGGAGATTGCCGGTGTGGTTTCCGCCACATGCGATGCCGAAGAGGCCGGTGAAATCGTCGATGCGCTGGCCAAGCTCGGCGCCGAAAAATTGATCGTCACCGGGCTCGACCTTGCGCGCCGCAAGGGGGCGCTCATCGCATTCGCCTGCTCAAGTCTTGCGGTCGCCCAGGTAACGGCCTCGCCCTATCTCGCGGATGGACTCGCAACGCTGACGCCGCTCATCCTCTCCCGCGCTTTGCTCGCGGACGCAGCTCCTCTGGTGATACGGAAGGTCGCCTAGGCCCGCGCCTCGTCGCCTTCGTCAGGTCAGCGACGCTTGGGACCCGGAGCAGGCGGCTTTTCACCGCCGCCTGGCTTGTCTATCGCAAAACGGCCCGACCCCATCCCGATCAACATCAGGAGCCCGCCGGCAATGGCGATGTTGCGGGCAAAAATGTCGAAATCGGCGCTGCGGGCGGCCGCCACGCGCAAATGCCAGTAATCATGCATCGTCACGGTGGCTGCGATGGTGATGGCGAACAACGCAAGCGCCCCGGCGCGCGTACGAAATCCCAAAAGGAGGGAAATGCTTCCAAGGATGATCCCGGTCAATGCCGTCAACAGCAGTACCGGCGGCGTCGGCACGTTCTTCATCGTAAGAAGGATGGCCGTGTCGTTCCAATCGAGCGCGTAATGATAGGCCTGGGTCAAAAAGAACCAGGCCAGTACCAATCGTCCCAAGAATGGCGCCAGCGATTCACCGAAAGACATCGATGCGCAGCTCCCGAATCAGATGTCGCTAATCAGGTAGCACGTACGCGAAGGACGTCAACGCCGGCGCCCGCGGTATTTTCACGCAAGGCTTGACGAGCGCTATGCTTGGCGGCCCGCATGCTTGCGCAAGTGGCGTGTCATCGCCAT
>DATHDZ010000087.1:0-20174 GCA_035318785.1 Micropepsaceae bacterium | reverse complement strand
GGGTGAATTTGCGCGTGCCGTCCGGCGTTTTCACCGCCACGATGTCGTCATCGGGATAGTGGGCTCCATCGCCGAGCGTCCGGTCGCCGACCTCCAAATAGACCACATCCGATTCGCTTTGGTTCACGAGATGGTGCGCATCGCCGGTGCCGGCTTTGAAGCCTGCGCACATGCCCGGTCTCAATTTTGTCTCGCCCACATCGGTGATCAGCGTGGGCGTGCCCTCGAGGATATAGACGAACTCGTCCTGGCTCGTATGCGCGTGCCGGAGCGCCGACATCGCGCCCGGCGGCAGGGTCGTCAGGTTCACGCCGAAAATCGTTAGCCCGAAACGATCCCCCAGCGGACGCTTCATGCGCTCTCCGAGGCGAGAGACGAAATTTTCGGGATAAGCACTTTTCGATTTGCGGGGTTCTACCTCTGCGGCCACAAGTGCGACCGGACGCGTTGACATGGTGGAGCCCTCCTCTCAGTAAAAAGCCAGGGCGCGTTTGGCGCCCTGGCTTTGGCAAGAATCAGCGACAGCGCTGTTATTTGGCATCCGCACGCTGTTGCGGGGTGGGACGCAGCGTGAGTTTCTGCACGCGCCAATTCAGCAGCTCGCCGACATAGAGCGTGTTTTCGTTCGGGCAAGCGATCTCATGTATCCATCCGAACTTGCCCTGGATGCGCCCGCCACCGCCGATCATGCCCAGCACCTTTCCATCAAGCGTGAGCTTGTAGATGCGGCCCGGGAAAGCGTCGGAGCTGTAAAGGACCTGATTGGGGCCCGGCGTGATGCAGAGCGCCCAAGGCGAACCCGGAGCCTGGGTCTGAACATTGCCATAGCCGCCCGAGCTGTTTGGCGTCGGCGTGTTGCCGATGAGCGCCTTGCTGCCCGGAGGCGCGGTCACATCGATCTTCATGACGCGCAGCAATTTGCCCGTGCCATCGAACACTTGGATGCGGCCGTTGCCGCGGTCGCCAACATAGATATTGCCCTGGGCATCGGATGCAATTGTGTGAGGCGTATTCAGTTTGCCGGGCTCGCTGCCGCGATCGCCCCACTGCATGAGCCAATTGCCGTCCTTATCGTATTTCGCGACGCGCGAATTGATATAGCCGTCGCTGATGTAGATGTTGCCGGCCGGGTCCCACGTCATATCGGTGACTTGACGGAACAGACCATCGACGGCCGGAAGGGGCGGATTGGGATGCTCAAGCGGATGGGCGCCCTCGTCCGAGGCTTCGGGCTTGCGACCCAGCATCATCACCGGCCGCCCTTGGGGAGTGAACTTCACCACCATGTCCGAGCCCTTATCGGCGATCCAGATATTGTCCTGCCGGTCGACGCGGACCGTATGGGCGTAAGACCAGGCGTAGAGATTCTTTCCGATTTCGCGGACGAAAGCGCCGTTTTGGTCGAATTCCAGAAGCTGCGCCGCGCGCGCCCCATAAGCAGGTCCGTCGGTGGTGCCGCGGTGGAAGACGAACACATGTCCCTGAGAATTGACGGCGACGCCCGACACTTCCCCAAGGAACAAATCATTCGGCATCTTCAGGAAGTTCACGTCTCCATCGAAGGGGATACTCGGCGGTTCCGCGGCTGCGGCTAAAGCCGATGGCGCCGCCGCGAGCATGAGCAATCCGATCAGGCCATATTTCATGAGAACCCTCCCCAGAGCCGTTGATGCGCGTCGCAGAACCGACCGCAATTGACCGCAAGCATAAGACCGCTGCCGCGGAATGACAATTGTGCGGGCGGGGTCCAACGCGGCCCAACAATTCGGGATCGTTCAACTATGCGTAAACCAACACCGCTCGCCGTTTATTCCGCGGTGTCGAGGTCCAGAATCTCACCGGTTTCCGCGCTCAGCTGCACGACGACCGATTGTTTGGTTGTGGAACCCTGTTTGGGCGGCAATACCGGTTGCGAGATCACCAGCCAGATATCGCCATGGCCCGACGCCTTGAAGGGCTGCGCCGCAGCAAGCTTATCGGCGCCGCCGAGCAAAGGGATCGCAGCCTTTTCGGCCAACGCGATGGCTGCCTTCGCATCGGGCGCGACTTTCGCCCTTTCGGCGTTGATCTGCGCGAAGGAGGGCGCCCCGAAGGCAGTGGCTGCAGAAAGGGCGGCAGCAAAAAGCGCAATGCGAGCGGTATTCTTCATCGACGACTCCAATCGAAAATTCTGTACGCGCCTTTTATCATTTTCCCTTGGCGGAAATGAATTCTATCACAAGGAATTACCTCTTGGAAATCAGGCCCGCAGCACCGTGCGGCCGGCATATATCGCCTGATCACCCAGCTCTTCCTCGATGCGCAGAAGCTGGTTGTATTTCGCCAGCCGGTCGGAGCGCGACAGAGAGCCGGTCTTGATCTGTCCGCAATTGGTGGCGACGGCGAGATCGGCGATCGTGGCATCCTCGGTTTCGCCGGAACGATGCGACATCACCGCGCGATAGGCGGCGCGATGGGCGGTCTCCACCGCATCGAGTGTCTCGGAGAGCGTACCGATCTGGTTGACCTTGACGAGGATCGCATTGGCGACGCCCTTGGCGATGCCGTCCTTCAGGCGCGCGGTGTTGGTGACGAAGAGATCATCGCCGACAAGTTGCACCTTCTTGCCAAGAGCCTTGGTCAGTTGAGCCCAGCCATCCCAATCGTCCTCGGCCATGCCGTCCTCGATGGAGACGATCGGATAGCGCGCGCAAAGGTCCTGGTAGAACTTCACCATCCCGCCGGCATCGAGAGTCTTGCCCTCGCCCTCCAGCACATAGCGCCCCTTCTTGAAGAATTCCGTCGACGCGGCATCGAGCGCCAACACGACGTCATCGCCGGCCCGGTATCCCGCCTTCTCGATCGCACGCAGGATGAAGGAGAGCGCCTCGTCCGCGCTTTTGAGGTTGGGCGCGAATCCGCCCTCGTCGCCCACATTGGTGTTATGGCCGGCATCCTTCAGCGCCTTCTTCAGCGCTTGAAAAATCTCCGCGCCTGCACGCAACGCCTCCGAAAAGCGGTCCGCGCCGACCGGCATGATCATGAATTCCTGAAAATCGATCGGATTATCCGCATGCGCTCCGCCATTGACGATGTTCATCAGGGGAACGGGAAGGGTCTGTGCCTTGGGCCCACCAATGTAGCGGTAGAGAGGAAGGCCCGACGCGGCTGCGGCCGCTTTGGCCAGCGCCAGCGACACGCCGAGAATCGCATTGGCTCCGAGCCGGCTCTTGTTCGGGGTTCCGTCGAGCGAGCACATAAGCGCGTCGAGCCGCGGCTGATCTTCGGCATCCATCCCTGCGATAGCGTCAAAGATCTCGCCATTCACCGCATCGACGGCGCGGCGTACGCCCTTGCCGCCATAACGGACGTCCCCGTCGCGCAATTCATGCGCCTCATGGGCACCGGTCGAAGCGCCCGAGGGCACGGCGGCGCGGCCGGATGCTCCGTTTTCCAATTGGACATCAACCTCCACGGTCGGATTGCCGCGGCTGTCGAGAATTTCCCGCGCGACGATATCGACAATGGCGGTCATGCGAAGCTCCGAGCCCAGGACGTTCGACCTTCTAGGCGATGCTTCTAGGCGATGGTCCGGCAGGCATCAAGCCAAGCAAGACCTGAAGAGAAGAACCGGTTAAGGTTCTGCCGTTCGGCTCAATCCGGGGGGGAAGAGATCATGCCGCTTGCCTATTATCTTGCCGCTGTCGACACCATTCTCGCCTGCCTCCTCACCATGGCGATGGGGGGCTGGACCGGCTATCTCAGAGGCAAGCACAAAATCGCGGCGCCGGCCGTGGTCGGCCATCCGCAATTCGAGCGCGCTCATCGCACCCACCTCAACACGGTCGAGAATCTGGTGCTGATGATTCCCTTTTTGTGGATCGCGAGCGCGTTCTATGGCGGCCAGCTGCCGTTCTGGCTCGGGCTTATCTGGGTGGTGAGCCGGATCATCTACGCGATCGGCTATGCGCAGGCCAATCCGCAACTGCGCGAGCCCGGTGCGGGGCTGGGACATTTGGCGCTGTTCGGCCTGCTCGCGCTGTCGGTGATCGGCCTCACATAGCACCGCGCGCAATTCCGGCGAGGATCAAGAAAATTCCCAGCACCGCGACGTTCCACGCCAGCGAACGCACATAGCGCACGCCGAACGCATAGAGCGGAAGATAGACGATGCGCCCCAGCAGATAGAGCCAGGCGCCCCAGAGCGTCAGGCCGTTGTGAATGTTCGCCGTGGCCGCGACGAGAACCGCTGCGGCGAAAAGCGGGAAGGTTTCGAGGTAATTCCGCAGCGCGCGATTGAGCCGGCCAGCGATGCCCGACAGAGGCGGAAGAATTTCATCGCGAGGGCCGGCGTTCCAACGATAGCCGCGCTGCATATTCATGCTTTGCGCCTGCAAGACGATATGCACGAAGCCGAGCAGGATGCAGCCGACGAGCACCCAGAGCTCGGTTGTCATGATGAGAGCGCAGCGCGCCGCTTGGCGATCCGATCGATCTCAACCAGTTCGGCAAGGAGAGCCGGCAAGTCTTTGAGTTTCAACATATTCGGACCGTCGGAAGGGGCGGAATCGGGATCCTGATGGGTCTCCATGAAAACAGCGGCCACGCCTATTGCGACGGCCGCGCGAGCAAGCACGGGAACCATGTCGCGCTCGCCGCCCGAGCTTGTGCCCTGCCCGCCCGGCTGTTGCACCGAATGGGTGGCGTCGAACACCACCGGCGCGCCGAACGAGGCGAGGATAGGCAACGCGCGCATATCGGAGACGAGCGTGTTGTAACCGAAGGAAACACCGCGCTCGGTGACGAGCACGTTGGGATTGCCGGCGCCGGTCACTTTGGCGACGACATTCTTCATGTCCCATGGCGCGAGAAATTGGCCCTTCTTCACATTGACGACGCGGCCGGTTTCGGCAGCGGCCACCAAGAGATCCGTCTGGCGGCAAAGAAACGCGGGTATCTGCAGCACGTCCACCGCTTCGGCGACGCGGGCACACTGTTCGCGCTCATGCACGTCGGTCAGGACGGGCACGCCGATGCGCTCGCGGATTTCCGCAAAGATGGGAAGCGCAAGCTCGATCCCAAGACCGCGCACGGAATTCGCGCTGGTGCGGTTGGCCTTGTCGAAGCTCGTCTTATAAATGAAACCCACACCCGCCTTGGCCGTGATCTCCTTCAGCGCCGCCGCCATCTCCAGAGCATGGTCGCGTGATTCCAGCGCGCAGGGTCCCGCGATGATCGAGAGCGGCATCTTGTTGCCGACCTGGACGGAGCCGATTCGGACCACAGGATTGGGTGCCGTCATATCGCTTAGTGCTTCGCGGTGGTTTTCAAATTGCCCTCCGGCATCGGTGCAAGTTCGGAGAGACTGACGCCGCGGTTGATCTGCGCCAGCTGCCATTCGTCGATCCGCTCTTGCTCGGAACCTTTGGATGCCACCTCGTCGGCAAGGCCTGCGGGAATGATCACCACGCCATCCGCATCGGCGATTACGATATCGTCCGGAAAGACCGCAACACCGCCGCAGGCGATGGGCTCCTGCCAGGCGGCGAGCATCAGCCGAGCCCCGGGAGGCGGCGCCGTGATGCCGTTCATCCAGATCGGAAGCTTGGAGGCGATCAGGCCCATGCGATCACGCACCGCGCCATCGGTAACGATGCCGGCAACGCCGCGCTTGGCCATACGTGTCACGACGATGTCGCCGAACGTCGCGGCATCGCGCGTGCCGCGCGCGTCGGCAATGGCGATGCATCCGGGCGACATGACCTCAACCGCATCGCGGTTCACGGGAAGTTTTTTGGCGAGCGCACCGGGAACGTCTTCGCGTAAGGGAATGAACCGCATGGTGAAGGCGCGGCCCACCGTGCGCGGAAAATCCAGCCGCATCGGCATGGGTCCGCGCACCCATTGATTGAAAAGCCCCATTTTCAACAGAACTCCGGCAACGGAATCCGTCGAAACGCGTCTTAGCGTATCGAACAGAGCAGCGTCGTCGTTGCGCGCCATCACACCAACCTCGATTTCTGCACAGCCGCACCAATGAAGGAAGCGAACAGCGGATGCGGGTCAAGGGGTTTCGATTTCAGCTCGGGGTGAAACTGCACGCCGATGAACCAAGGATGGTCGGGGATTTCAATGATTTCGGGCAGCACGCCATCGGGTGAAAGCCCGGAGAACACCAGGCCGTGTTCCTCCAATTGCCGCTTGTAACCGACATTGACCTCGTAACGGTGGCGGTGACGCTCGGAAATCGAGGCTGAGCCATAGATCTCCGAAACACGGCTGCCAGGCTTCAGCACGGCATCATAGGCGCCGACACGCATGGTGCCGCCCAGATCGGTCTCTTGATCGCGCCGCTCCACATCATTGCCTTTGACCCACTCGGTCATCAGCGCGATGACCGGATGGCGCGGCTGTCCGAATTCCGTCGAACCGGCACCCCTAAGTCCCGCCAGATTGCGCGCAGCCTCGATCACGGCCATTTGCATGCCGAAGCAGATGCCGAAGAATGGCACCTCGCGTTCGCGCGCGAACTTTACCGCTTGAATTTTTCCTTCGGTGCCGCGCTCGCCAAAGCCGCCCGGAACTAAAATGCCGTTGCGGTCCTCAAGATAGACCGCGGCCTCGTCCCTCTCGAAGACTTCGGACTCGATCCATTCGACATCGACCCGGACATTGTTTGCGAGGCCGCCATGAATCAGGGCTTCGATCAAGGATTTGTAGGAATCCTTGACCTGCATGTATTTGCCGACAACGGCGATCTTCACCTCGCCTTCGGGCTTCAACACGCGCTCCACCACCGAACGCCAGCGCGAAAGATCGGGAGGTGGCGCATCCTTGATGCCGAAGACATTCAGTACCTCGGTATCGAAGCCTTCTTCGTGGTAGCGGACCGGCGCGTCATAGATGGTCTCCAGATTCATCGCCGGAATGACGCGCTCGGCCCTGACATTGCAGAAGAGGGCGATCTTTCGCCTGTCCTCCGGCGGAATCTCCCGGTCGGAACGGCAGAGCAGAATGTCGGGCTGAATGCCGATGCTGCGCAATTCCTTGACCGAATGCTGGGTGGGCTTGGTCTTCAGCTCGCCGGCCGACATGATGTACGGGACCAGCGTCAAATGGACGAAAGCGGACCGCTCGCGCCCAAGCTCGTTGCCGAGCTGACGGATCGCCTCGAAGAAAGGCAGGCCTTCGATGTCGCCGACCGTGCCGCCGATTTCGCAGAGCAGGAAGTCGACTTCCTCGTGCCCCGCCATGACGAATTCTTTGATGGCGTCGGTGACATGCGGGATCACCTGGACCGTGCCGCCGAGATAGAGTCCCTGACGCTCCTTGGCGATGATGCCCTGATAAATGCGTCCGGCCGTGACGTTGTCCGATTTCGAGGACGCTACGCCGGTGAACCGCTCATAGTGGCCAAGATCCAGATCGGTCTCCGCCCCATCGTCGGTGACGTACACTTCTCCGTGCTGATAGGGACTCATCGTCCCGGGATCCACATTCAGATAGGGATCCAGCTTCCGCAGACGCACGGTGTAACCGCGCGCTTGCAAAAGCGCGCCAAGAGCCGCGGAAGCCAAGCCTTTTCCTAGGGAAGAGACCACGCCGCCGGTTATGAAGATCAACCGCGCCATGGAGTTGCACCATGTCTCAATGACAGGCCCCGCTCAAGCGCTTTCGCGTCCCAATCAACAGATTCATTTCGGGAAAATCCCTTGCGCCGAGGCGACTCAGCGAGTCGGCGGGACGGCGGGCAGTGCGGGCGCAGCTGGAGCGGCCGGATTGGCGCTCGGAAGGGTCGGCGGCGGGCCGGGCGCGCGGGAGGGCAGAGTTGGCGGCGCGTTGGGATTGGCAGGCGCGCCCGTACCGGGAGCGACCTGGTTGAGAATTGAGGTGGGTTGTCTCGCCCCTAGCGAAAGCAACGTCAACGACATGCTGGTGACGAAGAATACCAGACCAAGGATCGCCGTCGTGCGCGTAAGGGTGCTGGCCGCCCCGCGCTGGGAGAACAAGCCACCCAAGCCCTGGCCACCGCCCCCCATGCCAAGCGCGCCGCCTTCGGAGCGCTGCAGCAGCACGACGCAGATCAGCGCTATCGCGACCAGAAGGTGAATGATGATCAATACCGCTTGCATGTGATGCCGGTGACTGGTTCCTGAAGGTTTGCGGGATATCGAGGCGCCGAAGCCACGCGTCAATAGACGAAAAGCGGGTTTCGGCAAACAGAAATCGCAAAGACCCGAGGAGACCAAGCTCCTGTTAACGGCGCGTTCTCTTCGCTGTCCTGATGAATCTGACTTTTGGCCTGCTATTTCCGCCGTCAGGCGGCCGCCGGCGGCGCGTGCCGGGACGCCATGATCATGTCAAGCTCGACAAGCCGGCCAGGTTCCACTTCCTCCGGTGCAAACATTCGGCCGAGCGCCAAAGCGGACTGCCCAAGAACATGCATAGGGGGACGGCAGTCGTTGCTGGAACAATCTTTGCCGGCGCCATCTACCAGCGCGATCAGACTGTCGACTGCTTGGGCGATAGCGGTGCAATATTCACGCGCCTGGGCATCACCCAGCCGCTGTTTCATCCCGGCGGCCAAGCGATGGATACGGGGCAGAATCTCGCGGAAATCCCGGGCGCCCGGCACCCGCTGTTCCAGCATGCGCCATTGCAGGCAGAGCTGCACGGAATCGCGCCGGATTTTCTGAGAGGTCAGGGTCTCCTTACCGCGCTTGATCGCCACAGCGATGTGACGTTCGGCTTCGTCTTCGCCAAGGTTTTGCATGGCCCTGACATTCAAGGGATTGGGCACCTCGACGCATTCCGCTCCTTGGCCCCTGGGCTCGCGGCGGCGGTCCGGACCGATATAGTCCATCGTCACGACGAAACGCTTGCGGCGCTCGGTAAGCGCCTTGATGCGCTCGCCCAGCATGTGGGCCGAAACCGGCCGGGCTATCAGATCGTCTGCGCCCGAGTTCAGCACCTGGCCAACGATCGTGCCGTCCCGGCGCCAGGTGGTGACGATGATCACAATAAAGGGATTGTCGCCCAGGGAGCCCTGGCGCACGGCCTGCACCAACTCGCAGACCTCGTTCTCGCTGCCTGCCACTTCGACCAAAAGCAGATCCGGCGAACGCAACCTTAGCCGCTCGCGAAGGACCTCAAGGGAGGACGCGAGGTCTACCCGACGAAAACCGACCGAATGGAGCGAGGCCCGGGTCGCAATGCGATTTGGCCCAACGGGGTCGTAGACCAGCGTCGTAGCGGTATCGTGAAGGCGATTCATCTGCATGAAAATTCCCCTACTCCACCAGGACCGGTAGCATGGGGCGTTTTAAGCTGAGGTAGGGCAAACCTCGCGCAATTGCTGGAAACTTATCGCAAATTTTAAACGATTATCGATTCGTGCGGGCGCGCCCGAATCGAGCGCGGCTCAAAGGCCTGGCGCTGCACGGATAATCGCAAGAAAGTCCGCTGCCTTAACGCTGGCACCGCCGATGAGGGCGCCGTCAACATTGGGAACCGCCAGGATTTCCGCGGCATTTTCCGGCTTCACGGAACCGCCATAAAGGATGCGGATTTCGGCCCCGTCGGCGCCGAACCGGGTCGTCAACAGAGCACGTACGGTCTCGTGCATCTGCGCGATTTCCATCGCGCGAGGCGTTTTTCCGGTGCCAATCGCCCAGATCGGCTCGTAAGCCACGACCAGATCGAAAGCGGCTATCTCGGCCGGCACGCTTGCCTCAAGCTGTGCGGCAACCACCGGGGCGGCGCGGCCTTGTTCGCGCTGAGCTTGGCTTTCACCGACACAGAGGATGGCCGTCAAACCGGCGCGGCGAGCGGCCTTTACCTTGGCGGCTATCAAGGAATCGGTCTCTCCGTGATAGAGGCGCCGTTCGGAGTGACCCAAGATAACGGCCGTCGCGCCCGCGTCGCGAAGCATCTCCGCCGATATATCCCCGGTAAAAGCGCCCGAGGGCAGCGGGTGACAGTCCTGGCCGCCGATCGCGACGGGGCCCCCTTCGGCCGCCCTCGCCGCTTCGGCGATCAGCGTGGCCGGCGGACAGATGAGGATATCGCCTCGCGGCGGCGTCTCGGCGAGACCGCGCTTGAGCGCCCGGATTTCCGCCAGAGAGGCCCTGAGCCCGTTCATCTTCCAATTGCCCGCCAACAACATACGCATGCTTGATACCCTGGAGCTCGGCTCCCATTTTCAGAAAGCCTTGCCGCGTCCCTGACCTCTCCCTATCATCCGCGGCCCTTCGAGGCCATTTGGTTTTCGCTCATGCTTCAACAACTCCGCGCCGCCTCCAAATCCTGGGTCGCTTCGGTCATTATCGGCGTCCTTGTGCTCGCTTTCGCTCTGTGGGGGGTGGCCGACATCTTCCGCGGCGGAGCGGACACCGTGGTCGCCGATGTCGGCGGAACTCAAATTTCCGACGCCGAATTTGACCAACAATTGCGCAGCCAGATCCGCGCCGTTTCCGCGCAGAGCCAGACCCAACTGACCATGGAGCAGGCAAAGGCGATCGGTCTCGACAAGAACGTGCTCGATCAGGTGATCAGCCGCGCCGCTCTGGACGAAGTGGTCAAACGCCTGGGACTCACCGCCTCTCAAGAGAGCATCGCGGCCCAGATCCGGAGCAACCCGAATTTCCGCGGCACCGATGGGGCCTTCGATCCCACACTCTTCGCCCGCACCCTGCAGGACAATACCCTCAGCGAGGCGAGCTTCGTAGGCTCCACGGGCAAGGATATCGCCCGCACCCAATTGATGGAGGCGGCAACGGCCGGCCTGGTGGCGCCGCCGGGCTTTGCCCGGGTGCTCTATGATTTCGTCAATGAAGCGCGCGTGCCGGAATATATCGTGATCACGCCCGAAGAGGCCGGTCAGGTCCCACCGCCGACCGAGGCTGACCTCGTCGCCTATCACAAGGCTCATGCCGCCCAGTTCAGCTCACCGGAATACCGTCAATTCGATTATGTGCAAATTGGGCCGGATCAAGTTGCCGGCGAGATCCAGGTTTCGGATGCCGACCTGAAGACGCAATACGACTCTCACAAGGCCGAGTATGAGAAAGCCGAAGAGCGGCAGGTCGAACAGATCGCCTTTCCGAGCAAGGAAGCGGCCGACGCCGCGGCAGCAAAGATCAAGACCGGGGCCGAGTTTGCGGCCGCCGCACGCGAACGCGGGTTGAAGGACGAGGATTTGAAGCTCGGCACCTTCTCGGCCACGGGACTTGATCCGAAACTATCTGCGGCGGTCTTCGCGGTGCCGGAGGGAGGCGTCACGGCGCCGGTGCAGGGGCCGTTCGGCTGGGTGATCCTTCGCAATGCGAAAATCATCCCGGGCGAGAGCAAGACGTTCGACCAGGTCCAGGACTCCCTCAAAGCCGATCTCGTGAAAGCGCGCGCTGGTGCCAAGCTCACCGACATTGCCAATACCTTCGAAGACGCTCGCGGCGGCGGAACACCGATGGCCGAAGCCGCCACGAAACAGGGCCTCATGGTGCATCATGTCGCAGCGGCCGACCGCCAAGGCATGACGCCGGAGAAGACCGCAGCGGATATCCCCAAGCAGCCGCAATTCCTGGAGCAGGTTTTCCAAACCGAAACCGGCGAGGAGAGCGATCTGTTCCAGAGCGAAGATGGACAGTATTTCGCGGTCAGGCTGATCGGTGTGACCCCGCCCGCGGTGAGGCCCCTCGATTCGGTGCGCGAAGAGGTTCGCGAAGGCTTCATCGCCGAAGCGCGCAACAAATTGCTGCAAGCGAAAGTGCAGACCTTGGCGGCGCTGGCTATGAAGACCGGCAGCCTTGCCGAAGCAGGAAAAGCCGTCGGCCATGCGCCCGTCACGGCCATGCCCTTGAAGCGCGGCGAGATGAACGACGTGTTTTCGCCGGCCCTCGTTGCGCAGCTTTTCGGCGCGCCTCCGGGCGCGGTGATCACCGGAGCGGCGGGCAAGGGCAATGGCTATGTCATCGCGCGCGTGGTGCGCGCGGACCATCCCGAGCCCGACGTCAGCAGCGCGGACTATGCGAATTTCCGCAAAACCGCCGCGCAGCAATTGGCCGAGACGGCGGTGGAGTCTCTCGCCGCGGCGGCGCGCAAGCAAGCCGGCGTCAGCGTCCACCAGGCAACGGTGCAGCGCATCCTGGGCGACGCGCAACAGTAAGTTCATGCACCGATGGATATCGCGCCCGGCTTTCCCGCTTTTGCGTCCGCTTATGAAGCGGGCAAACCGCAGGCCCTTTACCTCCGGCTGATCGCCGATCTCGAGACGCCGGTGTCCGCGTTCCTGAAGCTTGCGGCGGAGCGCGATAATGCGTTTCTTCTGGAAAGCGTCCAAGGCGGCGAGACCCGCGGGCGCTACTCCGTCATTGGATTGAAGCCCGATCTGATCTGGCGCTGCCGGAAGGGCGTCGCGGAAATCAACCGCAATAGTGCCGATGCCGAACGTTTCGTGCCGGACGCGGACGCGCCGCTCATTTCCCTGAAACGGCTGATCAAGGAAGCGCAGATGACGCTTCCGCCGGAATTGCCGCCCATGGCGGTGGGGCTATTCGGTTATCTCGGCTACGACATTGTGCGCCATATGGAGAAGCTGCCCTCGCCGCCTCCCGATGTGCTCGGGCTTCCCGATGCGATCATGCTGCGCCCGACCATCACCGCGATCTTCGACAATATCCGCGATGAGATCATCGTCGTGACGGGTGTGTGGCCCGACCCTAAGCTATCTGCGCGTGTCGCCTATGCACGGGCCAGCGAGCGACTGCAGGATGTCGTGGGCGATCTCGAACGCGCCCCCGCACCAAGCGCCGCCTCCGACATCAACGCGGCCATGGGACCGGTAGAATCGAATACCACCCACGCGGATTATCTCGCCATCGTCGAGAAGGCCAAGGATTACATTCGCGCCGGCGATATTTTTCAGGTGGTGCCGAGCCAGCGCTTCCGCCGTTCCTTCTCGCTTCCTCCGTTCGCGCTCTACCGCGCCTTGCGCCGATTGAATCCCTCGCCGTTCCTGTATTTCCTGAATTTTCCAGGCTTCGCCATCGTGGGATCGAGTCCGGAAATCCTCGTGCGGCTGCGCGACGGCAAAGTGACGATCCGCCCCATTGCCGGCACGCGGCCGCGCGGAAAGACGGCCGAGGAAGACACAAAGCTTGCCGAGGAACTGATGGTGGATCCCAAGGAGCGCGCCGAACATCTGATGCTGCTCGATCTTGGACGCAATGATGTCGGCCGTGTCGCCGAGACCGGCACGGTCAAGGTCACCGACCAGTTCTTCATCGAGCGTTATAGCCATGTGATGCATCTCGTCTCGAATGTCGAAGGCACCATCCGATCCGGTTTCGATTCGGTCGATGCCCTTGTGGCCGGATTTCCCGCCGGGACTCTATCTGGCGCCCCCAAGGTGCGCGCGATGGAAATCATCGACGAGCTGGAGAAGGAGAAGCGCGGGATCTATGCGGGCGCCGTTGGCTATTTCGCGGCCAATGGCACAATGGATACCTGCATCGTTCTGCGCACCGCGGTGGTGAAAGACGGCGTCATGTATGTGCAAGCGGGCGGCGGCGTGGTTGTGGATTCCGATCCGGAGGCCGAGTTTCAAGAGACAGTCAACAAGGCCAGAGCCCTGATGGCGGCGGCCGACGAAGCCGTGCGCTACGCTTCGACCGCCAAGCGCGGGCAGTGACAAGGCGAATGGAGACGGAAGATGTTCCGTATTTCGCTGGGAATCGTGATGGCTGCGCTGCTTTCTTTTCCGGCGCAGGCGAGCGGTAAAGGGGATCTGCGATCGGGCTATGCCGCGTTGCTTCGCCACGATTACAGCCTCGCGATACGATATCTGACGAGTGCCATCGAAGCGGGCGACCTGTCGCGAGGAAATCTCGCCATCGCCTACCATTATCGTGGCGCGGAATATCTCAAGACCGACCGATATGATGAGGCGATCGCCGATTTCGACCGTGCGATTGCGTTGGAGGCGCGGCTGCCGACCGCTTACAGCGATCGCGGCATCGCCTACCGCAAGAAGGGCGATTATGAGAAAGCCGTCGCCGATTACAGCCAAGCCATACGGATATGGCCGAATTGGCGCGACTGGTATCTCAACCGCGGGCTCGCCTATACGGCGATGGGCCGGCACAATGAGGCGATTGCCGATTTCGGCAAGGCACTTTTCTTCAAGCCCGATTTTGCCGAGGCGTATCTTGCGCGCGCCGATGTTTACTTGCGAAGCGGGCGGACGAGCGAAGCGCTTGCCGATTACCGCAGGGCGATTCGAGAAAAGCCGGCTGTTCGGCAAGATTATCCGGCGATCGCGGCGAAGATGGCGATGCTTGGCGAGGAGCCTTAATCGCGTGGTCTTTGCTCGTCGGCGCGCAATTCGAGCACGGTCTTGAGCGTCACCAGACGAAAGCCGCGCGCTTCCACATCTTTCGCCCAGATCCTCAAGGCCTCCAGAGTCTCCGCATGGGGATGACCGATGGCGATGACGCTGCCATGGGCACGGGCTTGTTCCTCGAGGCGAGCAAGCGCGCGCTCGACGGCCGGAGCGGTTTCATCATTGTCGAGGAAAATGTCTCGCGCGCCGGTGAGCATCCCAGCCTCACGCGCGACCTCTTCCGCCTGGCTATCCGCCGTGGTGCGGGAATCGAGGAAGAAAAGTTTGCGCGCCGATAGCTCGCGCATGACCGAAAACAGCGCCTCTCGCGAGGCCGTGAAGCGGCTGCCCATATGGTTGTTAGCCCCGTCGTAATCGGAGACGCGCGCGAGAGCCCACTCGAGTCGCCGCGCGATTTCGGCCGCGCTCAATCCCTCCGTGAGCGGCATTGGGCCCGGGTTCTCTGCGCCTCTCGGTTCCATCGGCAGATGAACGATGATTTCATGACCGGCCATATACGCCTGACGGGAAAGCGAAGAACTCGCCGCGGGATAGGGCAAGAACGCCAAAGTCATTGCCGCGGGAAGCTCCATGGCAGTCCTGGTCCGCAACGCGTCCACGCCGCAATCGTCGATGACGATGGCAATGGCGGGGAGTGCGGGCTCGGGCGTGACGGCGGCGGATTTGAGCTTTGTGCCCTCACCGTAGCCGATCAGCCAAACCGGCCACCCGCCTAGCCGCAGCGAAGGCTGAACCTGAGGCGACTCGGTGATGCCCTGCCGCCAAGTTTGCGAGGATCGAATCGAAAATTGGCTAAGGGATGTTTTGCCAAGGCCTGCGCCCAGGGCAAGTCCTACAGCAATGGCGCACGCAAGAAGCAGCGCAAAAACGAGCCAGCGAGCTCCCGGACCCTTGCGTTTTGGAAGTTCGCTCGACGGGGCGCTCATATGCAGCCGCTTCGTCATGTCACCATCAGGGCGCCCGATCTGACTCGCGTCAATACGCGAATCTGCCGAGCGTCGCTGAATATACAGCGCAACGCTTTAATTTTGTCGGTAATCACACGCATCGCCGCCCGGTGACAGCGTCACGGAGGCGACGCGTCTAATACCGGAAATCGACCATGAAATGCGCCTTGTTGGAGGTCCCGTTCCCCCAATCAGGCAAGTTCACCGGCTGCGGATTTTGGATTTCGATGTCGTAGCGTCCGGGCCGCTTGAGAAGATCGGCGCCGATGGTCACCTCCAGCTCTGTCGGGCTGACCCATCGCCATGGCACCGACAACCCATCGAAGAAGACCCGCGACCGGCGCACGAAATTGAACCCGGTCAGCTTCATGGTGACCGCGGGATCGCCTTCCTTGGCCCAGATCGGACTGATCGTCTGAATCGCGGGTTGCGGCGATTCTACGGGGTCGGGCGCCTGTCTGGCGTTGCCGGCGCGGAACGTGGCGGCTTTCAGGGTGACGGTGAAGGGTAAAGCCTCTACAACGCGGATGTCATCGACACTGCCGAGGAACGGCGTACTGTAATAGGAATGGAAGGCGCGGTCGGCGACCTTGCCGTCCATGATGACGCTGTCGATGTTGCGCAGGTTTCCGATATCCTGCAGCGGGTCGGCGTTGACGATGAGGATGTCGGCGAGTTTTCCCGCTTCGATCGAGCCGAGTTCGCCCTGTTTGTTCAAGGCTTCGGCGGCCCATTTGGTCGCTCCTTGAATGACATGCATGCGCGGGATTCCCGCTTCTTCGAGAATCTCCATCTCGTCGTGGACAACGAAGCCAGGCACCTTCTGGGCATTGGTATCGCCACCGACCACCGTCTTGCCTCCCGCCGCATCGAGCATGCGGTAGAAACGCAGCACGTTCTGATAGCCCACCATGCGGCGCTGGCGCACGTCGCCCGTGTCCACGGCGTCGTGGACCCGCGTCGTTTCCTTGTAGAAAGCATCGGGGTAATAGGCGCGCAAATCCGGATCGGTGAACACTTTGCGGACCGCAGCGGACATGCGCTCCCAATTCTTGGGATAGCCCGGAGATTCATGAATGATGGCCGGCACCGGTGAGGTTTTCTCGCGCACCAGAACGTCGATCAACGACTTGGCCTTGGCGTCGTCCATCTGGGCGAAGCGTTCCAGCACGTTGTTCGTGGGCGTCGCACCGTCGCGCATGATGTCGAGGTCGATGCCGCGCGCATGCGGCAGCTGATCGGCACCCGCAATGGCCGCGTCCTTCGCTTTCATCTTCGGCCCATCGGCGCGCTGGGTGCAAACCTTGCCCCTCGCATGCGCCTCGCGGCAGGCGGCCGCCACCATCTCGGGCGTGAAATTGCGCCCATCATGGAACATGACCATGTCCGCTCCCGCATCGAGCAGGCGCTTCGCGACCGCCACGGTTTCGTCCACCGTCTTGGGGATCTGCCGCGTGCTGAGCGCAGTCTCCAGGCCGGTCAATTCGTCGGGATTCGCCCCGCCCAGATGGCCGATGCCAACGAAGGTCCGCGGGCCCCTGATCTTGCCATGCGTGACCGCTTCGCGATGGAGAATCGACAATTCCTCGCCATTGCCGATGTCGATGATCGACGTGACGCCCTGATTGAGATTGAGCTCGCCGTTGAACCAGGAATAATTCGTCTGTGCATCCCAGAGGCCCGGAAGCACGAATTTGTTTCGGGCGTCGATGATTCTCGCGCCTGCCGGTATCTGGGTTTGCCCAGCGGGGCCAACAGCGGCGATCCGGTTGCCCTGAATGACGATCACGGAATTGGGCACCGGGGCGCCGCCATTCCCATCGATCAGGGTGCCGCCCTGGATCACCAAGGCGGGAGCACCCCCATTCTGCGCCGCCACGCGGTCTCCCGTGGTGCCGAGCATCATGGCTGCTGCGGCAAGCGAAATCCCCCAGGTCAAGCGCTTCATGTCATCCCCTCCCAAAGTCGCGGCCTGCCTGTGGCCGGCGCGTTGATTCACTCTAAGCTATTGCGATAACGGTGAAAATGAGGGGCTTACGTTCCCTGACAGTTTGCGCGAAAATACGCCTTGGAAGCGCGCGCGGATAATCCCCTCGCGAAAGAATAAAAGGTACGCGGCTCTATGCTGCTTCTGATCGATAATTACGACAGCTTTACCTACAACCTTTTCCATTATCTGGGGGAGCTGGGGGAAGAGGTCGTCGTCAAACGCAATGACCAGATTTCGGCGGCCGAAGCGCTCGCGCTGAAGCCGCAATCTATCGTCCTCTCGCCGGGCCCATGCGATCCCGACAAAGCGGGCATCTGTCTCGAGGTCATCAAACTGGCGGCGGGGCGGGTTCCGATCCTCGGCGTCTGCCTCGGCCATCAGGCGATTGGGCAAGCCTATGGCGGCAGGATCGTTCGCGCGCGAGAACCGATGCACGGAAAACTTTCGCGCATCCACCACAATGGACGGAGTGTCTTCCGTGGCTTGGAGGATGGATTTCCCGCGACGCGCTACCATTCGCTGGTAATCGACCGCGCCAGCATGCCGGCCGCGCTTGAGATCACCGCGGAAACCGATGACGGCATCATCATGGGCGTAGCGCATAAAACCGATCCGGTGCATGGCGTGCAGTTCCATCCGGAAAGCATCGCCTCGGCGCATGGTCACGCGCTGCTGCAGAATTTCTTGAGGCTGGCGCGCACGGCGCCGCGCGCAGCCCTGGCATGAGCAAACAAGAAGGCGACTTCGCCGCGCAGTTGCGGCGGTTGGCGGCAGGCGACCACCTCAGCGCAGCGGAAAGTGCCGATGCGTTCGGCGCCATGATGGCGGGCGGCGTGAGCGAACTGCGCATGGCCTCGTTCCTGACCGCGCTTGCGGTGCGGGGTCCGACGGTCGCCGAAATCACCGGTGCCGCTCGCGCCATGCGGCAAGCCATGACCATGGTCGACGCGCCATCCGGCACGATCGATGTTTGCGGCACGGGCGGCGACGGCGCAGGCACGCTGAACGTTTCGACAGCAGCGGCTTTTGTGGTCGTGGCCTGCGGCGTTCCGGTTGCCAAGCACGGCAACCGTGCGATGTCGTCGCGCACGGGAGCGGCTGACGTCCTGGAATATCTCGGCGTGCCGATCATCAATGATCCGGCGGCCGCCAAGAGAAGCTTGATCAAGCCGGGCTTCGCGTTCTTGTTTGCCCCGGCCTACCATCCGGCGATGAAGCACGTGGCGCCCGTGCGCAAGGAGCTTGGCTTTCGCACGGTGTTCAATCTCTTGGGCCCCCTGTGCAACCCGGCCGGCGTACATCGCCAATTGATCGGCATCTTCGCGGAGGAATGGCTCGAGCCCGTCGCCCATGTGCTGGCCGACCTCGGCGCCGAAAAGGCCTGGGTCGTGCACGGCGCCGATGGGCTGGATGAAATGACCACGACCGGAATTACACGCGTCGCCGTTCTGGAGCAGGGACAAGTCACCATGCGCGAGATCGCGCCGGAAGATGCCGGATTGAAACGCGCGAATCTTTCCGCCCTGAAAGGCGGCACAGCCGAGGACAATGGGCGCGCCATCCGTGAACTCTTCGCCGGCGCAAGAAACGCATACCGAGATATCGTGCTCCTCAATGCCGGCGCTGCCTTGGTGGTGGCGGATAAGGCCCGTACCATCGCCGATGGCGTCGCGCTCGCCGCCGAGGCGCTCGACAAAGGTCGGGCCGCTGCGGTTCTCGAACAATCGCGCGCAAGCGAACGCGCCCGCGCATGAGCGTTCTGGACACCATAGCGACCTACAAGCGCGGTGAAATCGCGGCGGCAAAACAGGCACGGCCGCTGCGATCCCTCATGTTGGATGCGCGCGAAGCCCCTGCCCCGCGTGGATTTCGCGCTGCCTTGGAGGCCGCCAGGGCCGCCAAGCGGCCGGGTCTTATCGCGGAAATCAAAAAGGCGAGCCCCAGCCAAGGCGTTATCCGCAAGGATTTCGACCCGGAGGTGCTGGCACGCGATTATGAGCGCGGTGGCGCAACCTGCCTGTCGATCCTCACCGATGGGCCTTCGTTCCAGGGCGCGGAGGACGATTTGATGCTCGCGCGCCAGGCGACAAAGCTTCCCGTGCTGCGCAAGGACTTCATGCTCGAGCCGTATCAGATCGTGCAATCGCGCGCGTTGGGCGCCGATTGCGTCCTGGTGATCATGGCCATGGTGAAAGACTCCGTGGCGGCGCAACTGATCGAAGCGGCGCGCGCTTGGGACATGGATGCGCTGGTGGAAGTGCACGACGAAGACGAGCTTGAGCGCGCCATCGGCCTGGACGCAGAGCTCATCGGCATCAACAATCGCGACCTGAAGACGTTCGTCACCGATATCGGCACGGCGATCCGATTGAAGCCGCTGGTGCCCGCCGACCGCCACGTGGTGGCGGAAAGCGGTCTGTCGACGGGCAAGGATTTGATGAGACTTGCCGCCGTCGGAATCACCTCCTATTTGATCGGCGAAAGCCTGATGCGCGCGGACGATGTGGAAGCGGCCACCCACGCGCTTCTTTCGGAAGCACGGCAATGAGCAAGCTTTCCCATCTTGACGATCAGGGCCGCGCTTCGATGGTCGATGTGTCGGAGAAATCCGCGACCGAGCGCATGGCATCCGCCGAAGCCATCATCGTCCTGTCCGAAGAAGCTTTCGGTCTGGTCGTGGCGGGCGACATCAAGAAAGGCGACGTGCTCGCGACGGCGCGGATTGCCGGCATCATGGCGGCGAAGAAAACATCCGAGCTGATACCGCTCTGCCATCCTCTGGCGCTGAGCCATGTCGGCGTCGAATTTGAGCCAATCGAGGAAAGACACGGTTTTCGCATTGTCGCGAGCGCCAAGACCG
>DATHDZ010000086.1:0-30540 GCA_035318785.1 Micropepsaceae bacterium | reverse complement strand
CGCACCGCCTCGTCATAACTCGCCAGCGCTTCTCCAACGCGCCGTGACGCAAGAAGCGCAGTGCCCCGGTTCACCTGCGCTTCGAAGAGCTGAGGCCGCGCCGCCAAAACGAGGTCATAGCTCGTCACGGCCTCCTCATGGCGGCCCATCGCGGATAGCACATTGCCGCGATTGTTCCAGGCTTCGACGATTCCGGGATCGATCGCGAGCGCCGCGTCGAAACTCGCAAGTGCCTCCTCGGGCCTCTTCAAAGCCAGCATCACGCCGCCCCGATTGGTGAGCGCTTCGGCAAAACGGGGATGGACAGCCAGGGCCTCCTCGAAGGAGGCCAGCGCTTCGATCGCGCGATTCTGGCCCATCAATGCGCAGCCTTGCGCGAAGGCGGATATTGCCGATTGCGGAATCTGTCTTGGGGGCGCCGCATTTTGCGGCGCGGCCGAGGGCGGCGGATTCTGGTCGAGGGAAAAGCTTCTTGGTGCTTCGCCGCGTTGATAGCGCTCCCACATGATCGCATAGGCGGCTTCCAGATTGCGCGTGAACCGGGCCGTATCGAACAGGGGATGCGTTGCGCGATTGCGTGCGAGCTTCGCTTTGAGCGCATCGAGCGAGACGGCATCGCGCGCGAGCGCGAGCGCTTGTGTTTCATAGGCTTGCAGCGATGGCGTCACCAGTTCCGGCATTCCGACCGCATGCAGCAGGCTTGCGGCGACGCGCGCGGCGAAGGTGGGACCTTCCACCGTCAAGACCGGCAGCCCGGCCCAAAGCGCGTCGCTCGCCGTCGTGTGCGCCCCGTAGGGCTGCGTGTCGAGAAACAGATCGGCAAGGCGATGCCGTGCCAGATGATCGGAGGCGCCGACGCGCGCTGCGAAAATCAAACGGTCCGGCGCCACGCCGCGCGTATTGGCTTCGTGCTGCAGATTGCGCATGGAATCCGGATTGTCTTCGAGCAGCCAGAGCACGCTGCCCGGAACCTCGCGCAGCAGCCGCATCCAGAGAGCGAAGATCTCCGGCGCGATTTTGAAATTGTTGTTGAAGCAGCAGAAGACGAAGCCGGCCTCCGGCAATCCTGCTTCGGCGCGTGTCGCTGGCTCCGAAATCGGGCGCGCGATGTCGTTGCATTGATAGCTGTCGGGAAGATAAACAATCTGCTCCGTGTAAAAGGGCCGGTGGCTCTCCGGAATGACGATATGGTCGGCGAGGATATAATCGATATAAGGCGCGCCCATGGTGCCGGGATATCCAAGATAGCTCGCCTGAATAGGCGCAGGCCTATGGGCAAAAATTCCTGAGCGGTGGTGCAGCGTGTAACCCTTGAGATCGATGGCGATGTCGATCTCCATCTGCCGCATCAGCGAGGCGATTTCTGCATCGCTTCTGTCGCGCACGTCGACGAAGCGGTCGAACGCGCCGCGCAGGCGCGCCCGCATATCGCTTCTGTCATCCTTCCCGAAGGACATCGCGACGGTTTCGAAGCGGCCGCGATCGTGATTCTCGAACACGCCGGCCATCAGCGCGGCGGTGGCATGGGCGTGGAAATCCGCCGACACATAAGCGACGCGAATCCGGTCGTGACGATAGGTTTCGCCGCGCCAAAGCGGAGTCGGCGAGGCGGGCGCGTCATTGGCAGCCAAAATGCGCGCACATTGCAACTGCTCCGCCATGGAGTCCGAAAGCGCGAGGTTGACGAATGGATAGATGGCGCGCTTACCGGCCTGCAAAGCCGCCGCAATCTCAGCCTTGTCTCGGGCGAAGTTGCGCCAGTCGCAGGCGTGCATCTGAAAGAGGATGAGGTTTCCCCGCGCATAGGGCCACCCGGGGTCGATGGCCAGCGCCTTGGCGAAATCGGCGGCCGCTTCGTCGTAACGCTTCAAAGAGGCGAGAGCGGAGCCGTGATTGATGAGGGCTTCTACGGAACGCGGCTCGCTCGCGATGGCTTTTCCAAAGCATAGAAGTGCTTCTACATGCTGGCCCAATTTCTCAAAGATGCACCCGCGATTGTTCCAGGCACCTGCACTCGATGGATCGAGCGCGAGAGCCACTTCAAGGCTTTCGAGCGCTTGCTCGTCGCGATTGAGCGCCATCAATGCCATGCCGCGATTGCTCTGGGCCTCGACGAATCCTGGGTTAAGTGCGAGCGCAGCGTCGAAGCAGACAAGCGCTTCGGACGCGCGGTTCAAGCGCTGCAAAGCGCAGCCGCGCGTAAAGAAGGCTTCGGGCGAGCGGGGATTGATGCGAAGGGCATCGCCAATGATGCGGCTTGCCTCCTCGAAGCGGCCGACTTGGTAATGGAGAAACCCTATCGCGTACATGGCCGGGAAATGCCGAGGATTGGCGCGCAGGACCTCACCATAAAGGCGGGCGGCTTCCGCGAGATTGCCCGCCTGATGGGCGCGCACGGCGCTTTGCAACAAGGCATCGTTCATGACGAGGCGTGCGCCATGGCGCGCTTTACGGCGAAACTGGATGGCGCCTCACCACGCTGCTGCCGTTCCCACATGGCGATATAGGCGGCTTCGAGATTGCGCGTGAAAGCCCGCGTATCGAACAGCGGCAATGTCGTTCGGCCGTGGATCAATTTGGTCCTGATGTCCGAAAGGGCGGAAGGGTCGCACGCCAAGGCGCGTGCTCGGGCTTCATAGGCTTCAAGCGAGTCGGTGATCAGTTCGGGCAGTCCGGCTGCGGCGAGCACACTCGCAGCAACCCGCCCGGCAAAACTCGTGCCCTTGCAAGTCAACACCGGCAGCCCCGCCCACAGCGCGTCCATGGAGGTCGTGTGCCCGTTGAATGGCAAGGTGTCGAGGAACAAATCCGCAGTTCCCAACCGAGCAAGGTGCTCATCCCCCGACGGCAGATAGGGCGCGAAGACGATACGGTCCGAGGGGATCCCGCGCGCCGCCGCTTCGCCCATAAGATTGCGCATTGCGGCCGTGTTGCCTTGGGGAAGCCATAGCACGCTTTCCGGGACGGCCTGCAGAAGCCGCATCCAGACATCGAACAAATCGGGCGACAATTTGTAGGTGTTGTTGAACGAACAGAAGACAAAGCCCCGCTCCGGCAATCCGCACGCCCCGCGTCTAGGAGCAGACCCGGCAAAGCTACGCCGCGAATCGTAGGGCAGATAGCATTCCGGAAGATAGGCGACTTTCTCGACATAGTGGTCGTGTTCGTTTTCCGGAATCACGATGCGATCGGCGATGATGTAGTCGATATGGTTGGCACCCATCGTGCCAGGATAGCCGAGATAGTTGATTTGCAGGGGCGCAGGCCGAAAATTGAGAATGGCTGGGCGGCAATCACCTGTGTAGCCCATGAGATCGACCGCGATATCGATCTCCATCTCGCGCATGAGCTGCGCGATCTCCTCTTCGCCCTTCCTTTCCACGTCGATGAAGCGTTCGAAAGCGTGTTCGAGCCGCGTACGCATGGCGCCGGATTTCTCCCTGCCGAATGAGAGCGCGATAGTCTCAAAACGATCTCGGGCGTGATTTTCGAATATTCCGGCGGCGAGGCTGGGAACGGCATGATTGCGAAAATCCGCGGAGAGATAGGCAATCCGGATTCTCTCATGCCGATATCGCTCCCCCCGCCAGAGCTTGCTCGCAGGGACTGGATATTTGTCCCGCGCAAAGGCCGTGGCACAGGCGTGCTGATCCGCCGGAGATGAGCTCATGGCCAAATATTCGAACGGCGGGATCACCGCTGCGCCGGTGCGCAGATCGCGGTCTATCTCGCCACGCGTGACGCGGTATCCCCGCCAATCGCAAGATTGAAGGCGGTTATGCGCGGCAATGCCTTTCATGAACTTGAAACTGGGGTCGAGCGTCAGGATCTCCTCGCAATCGCGAACCGCATCTTCGAAACGCTTCTGGATCAAGAAAGCGTTGGCGCGATTGCGCAGGGCTTCGGTGTTGCCGCGGCGCATGCCCAAGGCGCGGTCATAAAGGGCGATGCCCTCATCGACACGGCGCAAGGCCACCAGAACCGTCGCGCGGTTGATGATGGGTTCCACGAAATTCGGGTCCAAAGCCGAGGCGCGCTCGAAATCCGCATAGGCGCTCTCATAGTGCCTTAGGGCCATCCAACTGTTGCCGCGATTATTGTACGCGGCGGGAAGGCGCGGATCGATCGCCAGCGCGCGCTCCAAGGACTGGATCGCCGCGGGATGGCGGTTCAAACGCTGAAGCGCCACGCCGCGATTGTTCCAGGCGTTCGCATAAGCGGGCTTGAGCGCAATGGCTTTGTCGAGGCTCGTCAGTGCTTCCGTGGGGCGGGCAAGCTCCAACAGCGCGTTGCCGCGATTGTTCCACGCTTCCGCATCCGCAGGAATCCTCGCCAGAACCTTATCGAAGCTCTCCAGCGCGTCGGCATAGCGCCGGAGGGCAAGCTGCGAAATGCCGCAATTGACCACGGCGTCAACGAAATCCGGCCTCAGCGCCATCGTTCGCTGGAAGCAGAGGAGCGCTTCGTCATCCCGGCGCAAATTCTGCAGCGCGCAACCGCGATTGTAGATCGTCTCGGGCGCCGGGTCGATTTTGATAGCTTCGTCAAGCAAGCGCTCGGCCTCGGCAAAATTCCCCGTCTGCGAATGAACATAACCAAGGAGATTGAGCGCCATGAGGTTTTTCGGCGCGGCCTGCAAGACATCTCGGCACAGCCGTGCCGCTTCGGCGTAATTGCCGGTCTGGTGCGCCCGCATGGCGTTTCGCAGCAGAACCTCGCTCATAGAGGGAAGGGCGCAGCGCCCGCTTCGATGGTAAAGCTTGCAGGTGGTTCCCCGCTTTGCTGTTTTTCCCACATCCGGCGGTAGGCCGCTTCAAGATTGCGCGTGATCCGCGCGGTGTCGAAGAGGGGAGAGCTGTCGCGACTCCTTGCGAGTTTCGCTTTCAGCCGAGTCAGCGCCGGACCGTCCTTGGCCAAGCTGCACGCGCGCGCCTCATAGTCTTCGAGGGAAGACGTGATCAGTTCCGGCAAACCGATGGTGGTCAGGAGGCTGGCCGCCACCCGCCCGGCGAAAGTTTCACCGATGCAAGTGAGCACCGGCACACCCACCCACAACGCATCGCTCGCCGTCGTATGGGCACAATAAGGAAGCGTGTCGAGCACGAGATCGGCCAATTTGAGGCGCGCCAGATGCGCCGGCAGATTCGTGCGCGCCGCGAAGATAATCCGTTCCGGGTCAACGCCGCGTGCCTCGGCTTCACGGCGAAGGTTCGCGGCGGCGGCGGGATATTCCTCGTACAGCCATAACACGCTGTTTTCCGCGCTGCACAACACGCGCATCCACACATCAAACATCTCGGGCATGATCTTGTGGCTGCTGTTGAAGCAGCAGAAGACGAAGCTATTTTCCGGCAGGCCGATTTCGGCTCGGTTGGGAATGCGTTCGGCAATGCTTCGGTGCGAATCATTGCATTGGTAGCTATCGGGAAGATAGGCGATCTGCTCGGCATAAAACCGGCGCTCTTCGTCCGGTATGACGATGGGATCGGCAATGAGATAGTCGATATGGTCCGCGCCCATGCTGCCCGGGTAGCCGAGATAATGGATTTGAACGGGCGCCGGGCGCAAAGCAAGGATTCCTGGCCGTGCGCCACCCGTGTACCCCTTCAGATCGATTGCGATATCGATCTCCATCGCGCGCAATTTCGCCGCGATTTGCGCATCGCTCTCGGCGCGCATATCGAGGAAGCCGTCGAATGCGCTTTCCAATCGCGCTCCCATGTCGCTTTTATCGTTGGGCCCGAAAGAGACGGCAAAGGTCTCGAACCGTTCCCGATCGTGATGTTCGAACACACCCGCCATCAGGAATGCCGTCGCGTGCGCATAGAAATCCGCCGAGAGGTAAGCGATGCGGATCTTGTCGTGGCGATAGCGCTCGCCATGCCACAAGGGGGGAGGCGATTCGGAACTGAGATTGCGCGCGAAAATCTGCGCTGATTGCAATTGTTCTTGCGGCGAGGCGGAGATCGCAAGATGGCCGAAAGGATGAATGACACCGGCGCCGTCTCGCAATTTCGTTGCGATCATCGCGCGTGCTTCGTCCAGCCGCCGCCAATCGCAGCAATGCAGCCGCGCGTGCATTAAAAGACCGCGCGCATAGGGATAATCGGGATTGAGGGCAAGCAGCGTCTCGCAATCGCGCGCGGATTCTTCGAACCGCTTTAGAAGCGACAGGACATTGGCGCGGTTGAAAAGGCCATCCTCGTCGTTCGCCCGCAGAAGCAGAGCTTCATCATAGCTCCCGAGCGCTTCCTCGTTGCGTCCCATGCGCGAGAGCGCGTTGGCGCGTCCCAGCCAGGAATCGGCGTCATTGCGATGGATGGAGAGGGCGCAGTCGAAAACCGTAACCGCCTCGGGATAGAGCTGCAACACGTTGAGAAGAACGCCGCGGCTCTTCAAGGCTTCGGTATAGCCGGGCCTGATCGCGAGTGCATTGTCATAACTCGCCAGAGCGCCGGAATGATCCTTCAGCGCCAGCAACACGCTACCACGATTGTGCCAAGCTTCCGCGAAACCCGGTTTCAGCTGAAGCGCGTTGCCAAAGCTTTCCAGAGCTTCTGCAAGCTGCCCGTTGCGCGACAGTGCGACGCCGCGATTGTGCCAGGCGTCGGGATTGTTTGGATCCATCGCAAGAGCGCGGTCGTAATCGCGAATGGCGTCCGAGAAGCTGTTCAGATGCAGGAGTGAATCGGCCCGGCGGCAGAAGTGCGCGGGGCTGGATGGGTTGAGCTTTGACGCCACGTCATAGTTTTCGAGCGCCTCTTCGTGGCGTCCCAACGCGGCAAGCGTGACGCCCAGATGCTCCAAGGCATCGGGGTAATCCGGTTTCAATGACAGCGCCTGGCGTAAGCCGGCCTCGGCGTCATGGTAATTTTGCGCCATCATCAAGGCGACCGCGCGATTGTGCCAGGCTTCGGCGTAGTCGGGCATCAGCGTGATTGCGCGATCATAGCTGGCAACCGCATCGTTTCCGCGATCGAGCGCGAGAAGCAGATTTCCGCGATTGTTCCATGTGATCGGATGATCCGGTTTGAAAATCAGCACGCGGTCGAGACAGGTGAGTGCCTCGGCGTTGCGCCCCATCCGCTGCAGCGCGGTTGCGCGCGCCGACAAAGCGTCCACCGAGGCGGGATTCAGCGCCGTTGCTTCGCAGAGGACGCGCTCGGCTTCTTGGAATCGGCCGCTTTGAAGGTGAGCCAAGCCGAGCAGAAAATGCGCGTCGAATTGCATCGGATCGGCGCTGATGATGTCGTCATAGGCCCGCACAGCCTCGGCAAGCCTGCCCGCCTGATGCAGGCCATAGGCGTTGCGCAGGCCTTCGCTCATGGCGCGGGTCGCCGGCGCCATCCTAGTCGCCCAGCGCCACGCCTTCGCGGCGCGGGTCGGCGCCACCCTCGTAACCGCCATTCACGCGCCGAATGCCATTCACGCCGGAATCGAACGGGATCACCCGCATTTGGTGGCCCATGGCGGCAAGCGCCGGCGCGAACATTTCGAGGGGAGTTCCTTTCTCGATCAGCGTGGCTCCATTCAAATTGACATGCCGAGGCGCCGCCGCGGCAGCCTGCATCGCAAGCTGGCCGTCGATCAGATTCACGACCGCTTGTGCGACATAGGCGATGATCTGCCCTCCGCCGGGCGAGCCGAGCGCGGCAAAGAATTTTCCGTCCGGCCCGAAGACGATGACCGGCGACATCGCGCTCAAGGGGCGCTTTCCGGGGGCGGGCGCGTTCGCGACGGGCTTGCCGTCGATGACCGGCTCGAAGGAAAAATCCGTCAGCTCATTGTTGAGCAGGAACCCCCCGGCGGCGATCTGCGCGCCGAAGGCCGCTTCAATGGACATGGTCATGGAAACCACTTCACCGGAATCATCGACCACCGCAAGGTGGCTGGTGCCCCGCTCGATCTGCGGCGGCATCGGGGCGTAATCGGGAATCTCGCCCTTCTGCATCAGCGGCGCTCCGGCGGGAGCGATTCCCATGGCATGCATCGGATCGATGAGGCGCGAGCGCGTGTCGAGATAGGCGCGGTCGAGCAGGCCTTGTAGCGGAACCGCAACGAAATCGGCATCGCCGAGCCAGCGTGCGCGATCGGCATAGGCGAGGCGGCTCGCCTCGGACATCAGATGCACGGAGGATAATGTAACCGGCTGCAACTCGGCGGATGAAAACCGCTGCAACAGTCCCAGGATCTGCAACACGCTTGTGCCGCCCGACGTGGAGGGCGGCAGCGAGCAGATGCGATAGGCGCGGTAGGCTCCACAAAGGGGCGCGCGTTCTTTGGGACGGTAGTTGGCGAGATCGGCGCGAGTCATGACGGCAGCATTGACCGGCGCCTTGGTCACCGCGGCGGTGATCTCGTCCGCTATCGAGCCGGCATAGAACGCATAGGGTCCGCCGTCGGCGATCCTCCGCAAGCTCTGGGCGAATTTGGGATTGCGCCAAGTCTGGCCGGCTTTGATCGGCGTACCGTCCGGGTTGAAGAAATTGGCGCGAATATCCGGCATCGCGGCGAGTCCGGGTCCGCCCTGCGCAAGTTCCAGCGCAAGGCGTGGTGGAACCACGAAGCCTTGTTCGGCAAGCCTGATCGCGGGTTCGAAGAGCTTCGCCCAGGCAAGCTTGCCATGCGCCGCGTGAGCCATAGCGAGCATCCGGACCACGCCGGGCACGCCCACGGACAAGCCACCCGGCACCGCGTCGTTGTGCCGGCGGGCTTTGCCTTGAGCGTCCAGGAACATGTCCGGGCGCGCCGAGGCGGGTGCCGTTTCGCGCCCGTCATAGGCATGCACCGCCGTCCCGTCGGATACGATCAGGTAGGCGCCCCCGCCGATGCCGGACGATTGTGGCTCCACCAGGGTCAGCACCAATTGCGCAGCGATGGCCGCATCGACGGCCGACCCTCCATTCCTCAACATGGCAAGCCCAGCTTCCGCCGCGGCGGGCTCCGCCGCGACGATAAGGTGGTGTTGAGCAAGAGGTGCCGCGCGAGGCGTTGGCGCCGCATGGCCGGTGACGGGCATCGAACCTGCCAGCACGAACGAGCCGAAAAACCGGCCCAAAGCCGATGCAACCCGTCTCGTCATCGCTGTCTCCGGATCGGAACCTAAGCTAACGCAAGCAGCCCCGCTCTGCCCAGTCCCGACATTGGTGATGGGCCCTGACGTGGTCCGGTTAGCCGCTGACCTGGTCCGTTAGATAGCGGAGAATCCTCCGGAATCAGCCGCTCCCGGTCCCTTGCCATTTCGAGCCCGCCTCACTAGTTTCGGCGGCCCTTGCAGCACCGGTAGCTCAGCTGGATAGAGCACCAGACTACGAATCTGGGGGTCGTGGGTTCAAATCCTGCCCGGTGCGCCACAACTGCCGATCGGCTTCTGTCCAAACACCCGCTGAGCGATTTAGCGAGTGTGTTGCGTCGACCGGTTGACCCGCAGCCAATCAGGCTGGCTCTATGTGGGCGCGCGCTCGTATCGCGGGACCGACGAGCCCCTTGATCGGTTCGGGGCCAGGATCGGAGCAGTTGGTCCGTGGTCTGTTGCAAGAGACGTGCAGATTTGGATGCACGCCCTACATTGGTTCGGTGGCAAACACCCGAACGGTTGGGTGAGTCAGCTGCGCAATGAACCCGGGCTAGTCCTTAGCGAGCAGCGCAGCTGGCGAAGCGCTCGACAAAAATCGGCCCCCTTGAAACAGAGGTACTACCGGAAGTGAACATATGCATTGGTAACGTGTGTGGGTGGCGGCGCGAGTTTGCGATTTGGGGATCACATGGATGGTCACCCGACGACTGGGTGATCACGATGGGGCCGATCACACGCGGAGACGGTGTTCCCTGTTATGCGAATGACAGTCCCTGTTACAGCAGGAAATTTCCCTGTTCTCTCTCACAGGGAATTTTCTCAATGGCGCCCTCCTGACGGTTGGCGGATGGTGCGAACGGGCGTCACATCGCGAGTGATCTCGCGACTTAGCCTGCGACAAGTGCGCGACGCGAACGCAAAAAGCACCGGGCCGATATCGGCAGATTTGTCCGTGCACCCTGCCATATTTTCCTACGAGCCCGATTAGATGCGTTCTCAACGCCCGCGCAAAGAATAAAAGCAAACTAAATCAGCGGCTTAAAAACACACGGACATGGCATGCCTATTGCGAGGAAAACGTGAGGTCCGTTCTCGCGGGCGCGTCACTTGGCGTGCGAGGGATTCCCATGCTGAAATTTTGGCGACGTTCTCTTGGTTCTTACGCGCACGCGCCAGTAATGGGCGTCGCTCTCGGCTTTCTGTTTATATTGGGCGCCGTCGTGGTGAGCACGCACAGCCTCTTGGCCTTCTTCAGTATTGAGGGCTTGGTGATCGTCGTGGGCGGCGTCATCGGCGTCGCTTTCATGAGCTTTGATACTGACGATGTCCACAAGGCCCTTAACGCCATCGTCACAATGCTCAAGAAACCGAACAACGCGCCGCCGGACACTCTTCATCAAGATATGATCGAGATCATTTCCTGGGCTTATATGGTCAAGGAAAGAGGCATGCGCCGCCTTGAAGCCAGCCTGGCCATGAACGGCGGTATCATAGATCCCTTCGTCAAATACGGGCTTACCATGGTCATCACGGGATATGCCCCCGAGGATGTGCGCGCCATGATGGAAACCGCCGCGGACGCCAGTTACGAACGCGACAGCGTTCCGGTCGATGTCCTGCAAAGCATGACGAGCCACGCGCCCGCTTTTGGAATGATAGGCACGCTGGTCGGCATGGTGGCAATGCTGTGCAGCCTGAATGAAAATGTCTCCAGCATCGGCTCCAGCCTTTCGGTGTCATTTCTCTCCACGCTTTACGGTGTCGTGTCGGCGCGCATGATTTACATGCCCGCGACGGCACAGCTCCGGCAGATCGTCACGAAACGTCGTTTTCGCAGCCAACTGATTACCGAAGGAATGGTGATGTTAGTGAGCAAAAAAACGCCAACCTATATCCAGGACCGCCTGAACAGTTTCCTTCAGGTCGAGCGCCATAACTACCTCGACCAAGTCAAAGTCGATACCAAGCCGGTCGTGCAGCCTTGGCACCTGAAAGTCGCCGGTACTTGAGACATCGCTGGCAAACAAAGCGGGAGAATCCGAGTCAAACCGACGACTGGCTTATGACCTATGCCGACATGATTACGCTGCTGCTGTGCTTCTTCGCCATCTTCCTGTCCATTTCGATCCCCAAGAAATCCGCTCCCCAGAAAGCGGAGATTGTCGAGCTCGTGCCGCTGCCGGTGCGACCAACGGCCCTTGAACCGGCAAATTCCCCCAAACTCGATGAACTACCCGCGCGCCTAAATGCAGTCCGCGTTAAAGCGGATCCCGTTTCCGTTGAGGCGGGTGAAACGCAAAGCCAGACGGCCGTCGACATTCGTCCTTTCGCCCAGTCTGAAATCGTCGACACACTGAAATCGCAAGGGAGGGCGGATATCGAGCAGAAGGGCGACAGAATTACGACGCTTGAAATAAGCAGCGCCGCATTCTTCGACAGCGGATCCGCGGCCTTAAGTACGTCCGGTGAATCCATTCTGAGGGATGTGACGGTCGATCTCAAATCGGACAAGCTCAAAGACTATGAAATCACTGTCGAGGGTCATACAGACGATACCCCCATCAATACGTCGCGATTTCCTTCCAACTGGGAGCTGTCGACCGCCCGCGCCTCAGCGGTCGTGCATTTCTTCCTGGATCAGGGGATCCCAGCACGGAAACTTCGCGCCGCGGGCTATGCCGACACTTTTCCCAAAGCGCCTAATCGTGACGCCAATGGGAATGCCATTCCGGAAAACCAGACCCAGAATCGCCGTGTTGTCATCAAGATGGAAAAAATCGACAAGGCGGAAAACGACTCAGCTACGAAGCTGGACGCTGCGTTTGCCGCATCCACAATGCCATAGCGCTCCGTTGTCACATGCCGGTGGCAGAGAAATTCTCGCAAATAAGGCGTCGGGGGAAGACCGCTGTTGGCGATTTCTGCAACGTTCCTGCCGACGATCTGGAACGACCGGGATACTGCACATTCCGATTTCAGCTGCGCAGCCGACGAAGCAGGCTTGCTTCGTCGATTGGTCTGTCCATTTCCCTGATCCGGCTCTTGAAATTCCCTGTTCGTGCGAAAAAACTCTCTGTTATTTTTCGTAGGGAATTTCTTCGCAACCGGCTGAGTTTACGTTGCAATTTGGTCGGGGTTCTCGCTTCCCGACCCTTGAGCGGAAAAATTCCCTGTAAATTCCCTGATAAACAGGGAATTCAAGCGCGCAGTCTTCGAAAATTGCTCTAAGCTTCGGAGTGGAGACGGAGCAGGGTGGCGGCCAGACTGCGCACTGCGCCACTACTGCCGATCGGCTTCTGTCCAAACACCCGCTGAGCGATTTAGCGAGTGTGTTGCGTCGACCGGTTGAGCCCGCAGCCAATAGCGGACATCCAGAGACGCTGGTCGAATGCCAGCTTCTCGCCACTTTGAGACATTCCCGCGAGGCTCTGACGGCGAGTGCCGCGTGTCTCAATTGCAGACGCGGGATTGCGTCCATCTCTTGTGCATTTGCATAACGCATGTGCAGCAAATTCTTCAAGAGACTCAGAATTATGACCATATGTGGCCCAAAAAACACGTTTTTGCGATGCAGCAGGATTGTCAGGCTTCGGCGCTTTCGCCCTGATCATGGTTATGGCCCTGTTGGCATCCGGAAACCGAATGTTGGTTGACCACGGGCTTGTCAGTTCCTGTGGCGAGCTGGTTCTCCATCGGCAATGCCGGTTATGAGGGTTATCCCGGCACCGGAGCCACGAATTACACGGAGTGGGAGCTCGGGGTCACGATGACCTACGACAAATATGCGCTCGATCTGGGCCGTCAGGAGTGCGTTCGTCTAACCAGCGAGGCGACAACCCCGGAGCAAGGAAGTGGATAAGAGTCTTCGCGGCAAATGTGGGATCGTCACAGGCGCTGCAAGCGGAATAGGCAAAGCGGCGGCGGAAGCGCTGACGGCGTCGGGCGTTGAGGTGATGGGCTTCGACCTCGTCGCTGCGAAGGCGGCCTTCGATGTCATTGTTTGCGATGTGAGTTCCGAGCCATCCGTGAGGACGGCTGTTGCTGAAGCCGTGAGGCGGCTTGGTGGCGTCGACATATTGGTCAACAGTGCCGGTATCCAGCTTGATGCCGATCTCGCCGATCTCGATATCGCCATTCTCGACAGGATGTATGCGGTCAATCTGCGCGGGCCTGTTCTGGTGATGCGCGCATGTCTGCCACATTTCCGCGCGGGCGCACGCGTGATCAATCTCGCGTCCGAACTTGCGCGATTGGGGCGCTCTGGCTCATCGGCCTATAGCGCGACCAAAGGGGCGATTTTGTCCCTCACCCGATCCTGGGCGCGCGAATTCGCACCCCGCATCTTAGTGAATGCCGTGGCTCCGGGTCCGACGGATACGCCGCTGCTGCATTTCGACACGCTTTCGCCAGCCGTTCAGGGGCTTGAGCTTTCCAATCCGCTCGGCCGTATCGGCCAGCCGCAGGAGATCGCGGAAGCGATTCTGTTTCTCGCTGGACCAGGGGCGAGTTTCATGACGGGACAATGCATTGGCGTCGATGGCGGCGCCGCCATGCGATAGGAGACAACATGGCAGAAAGCGTGCTGATGGCCGAATTGAGCTGGCCTGAATTCGAGGCGAAGACGAAAGCCAAAGCGCCGTTCTTTCTGCCCGTGGGTGCGACGGAACAACACGGGCCGCATCTGCCGCTGAACGTGGATGTTGTGCTGCCGACCAGTGTCGCCGTCGCGGTCGCAAAGAATGTCGGTGGCGTGGTCGCACCAACCATCCCCTACGGATACAAATCGCAGCCGCGCACGGGCGGCGGCCAGGCCTTTCCCGGCACCACAAGCTTGAACGCGCACACGCTTTCCCTTGTCGTGCGCGACGTCATTCACGACCTCGCGCTCCATGGCGTGAGGCGGCTTGCCGTGGTCAACGGACATTTCGAGAATTCTTGGCCGATCGTGGAAGGCGTCGATCTCGGCGTGCGTGAAATCCGGCGCGACGGCATACATGATTTCGTCGTGCTGCGGCTGGAATATTGGGATTTTGTGCGCCGTGAAACGCTCGACCGGCTTTTTCCGGAAGGTTTTCCCGGAACAGATCTTGAGCATGCAAGTCTGCTCGAGACCTCGTTGATGCTCCTGTTCGCGCCTCAGCTCGTGGATATGAGCAAAGTGCCTTCCGACGGGCCGGCGAAGTTTCCAACCTATGATCGTACGCCGGTGAAACCGGGATTTGTTCCCGCCTCTGGCGTGCTCGCGCGCGCGCAAGGGGCTTCGGCGGAAAAAGGCAAATGGTTGTTCGACGACCACGTCGAGCTCATCACGCGCGCGGTGCTTTCCGAGTTTGGTGGGTAAGGAGAGTCGAGATGAACGCACCTCTGCAGCCTGTATTCGGCAAGGTGGACGCGATCCGAAAGGAAGTGATTGCAGCCGCGTCGCTGCCGCTCAATCGCGCAACAACGCTGCCACGTCACGCCTACATCGACGAGGATTACTTTCGTTTCGAATCCGAATCCGTGCTGAAGACCGGATGGTTATGCCTCGCCCATCTATCCCAAGTGAAGGAGCCGGGAGATTTCCTGGCGCTTGATCTCCTCGGTGAACCCCTGCTCATTCTGCGCGACAAAGGAGGAACGGTTCGCGTGCTATCGCGCGTTTGCGTCCACCGCGCCATGGACATCATGCCGGACGGCTTCGACTTTCCCCGCAGCGGCAAGACGGCGTTGCTCTCCTGCCCCTATCACCGCTGGACCTACAATCTCGACGGGTCGGTGCGCGGTTGCGCGCAAATGCAAGGTGCTGAGGGTTTCGACAAGAAGGAATGGGGCCTCGCGGAATTGCGAGCTGAGATCTGGAATGGCTTTGTCTTCGTGAATTTTGACGGCGCCGCGCCACAGTTGAACGAACTCTATGCTGATTTCGGCAAATGCATCGCGCCTTGGCATGCGGAAGACATGGAAATCGCCATTGCCATGGAGTGGGAGTGCGACTTCAACTGGAAGGTGATGATCGAAAACTGGATGGAGTCCTATCACCATCTGGGGGCCCATAGCGCGACGCTCAATCCCTTCATGCCCGGCGAGCGTACCTGGACCGAAACCGAACATCCCCATTTCGTCCACGCGCATCTGCCGTTCACCGACGCTTATACGAAGACGGTCGGCGAGGGTTGCAGTTTCCAGCCCATTCAGGGCCTCTCGAAGAACGAGCAATCCGAATGGGGTCTCTATCTCGGCTATCCGTGTTTCATGTTTCTGACCATGCCCGATCGCGTGCTCTGGTACCGGCTGCTTCCTATCTCGGCCGGTCGCTGCAAGCTTCTCACCACCACCCTGGTCGCGCGCGAGAACCTCGGCGCTTCCGATCTGACGGAGAAGATCGCCTCGGAAACCAAGCTGATGCGAGATTTCCACCTTGAAGACATGATGGTGAACAGCGCGGTGCAGCGCGGGCTCGGCTCCAGCAAAGTGGTGCGTGGCCGGCTGAGCCATCTCGAAGAGCCTGTTTGGCTGATCCAGCGTTATCTCGCTGCGCGTGCGGAAGGTCGCTATCCCGAAACGGCCACCGTGTAAGCAAGCGCGTGATCTAGGACTGCGATTCGATATAGCGGCGCCAGCCGCCGAATTCTGTTATTTCGACCGCATCCTCGACCGCATGGGCTTCACAGAGAAATCCGCTTACGCTCGTGCCGTCTTCGAGCATCACCTTTCCGATCCCAAGCGGCGCCGGGATTCCGGCGACGAAACGCCCTAACGCGTCCGGCGCAAGCGTCCAGATCTCGCCGGGGATGCCCGGGCCGCGCGCATGGGGTGTTCGCACCAGACCGGGCTTCGCAGGGTTCGTATCCGGAAGAAGGTAAAGCCGGTACTCGGGCGTCGTGCGCGCCGTCGCGTAAAACCTTCCGTCAAGCTCTGCCAGCTGGTGATTGAGCGCCATGCCCGACAAATGGGCGCCAACGACGAAGATAGAGACGCGATCCTTATCCTCCTCCCGCAGGACGCGATTTCCTCCCGCGATGGGGACATTGCGCAACGCCCCCATGCCGCAATGCGCGGCGTGATGGAATGCATCGGCGATGACCGCGAGACTCGCATCCGAGAAAGCCGGGGCGACAAGGGTGACTCCGAACGACAATCCGTCGCTGCGAAAGCCCGCCGGCACGGCGATCGCGCAGCAATCGAGGAGATTCACGAAATTGGTGTAGCGTCCGAGTCTTGCGTTGCGTGCGATCGGATCGGCGTTCACCTCGTCGACGCGATCCTGCGTGGGAGCGGTCGGGAGCAGCAGAATATCGACGCGGGCCCATTCGGCATCGGCTGCTCGCCGTGCCACCGTAAGCCGATATTGGCCCTCAAAGGCGTTCACCGCTGTGAGCGAGCGGGCTCCCGCGATGATACTGCGTACCGTGGGGTCCACTTCATCTTCATGGTGCGTCATGAAATCCTTGATCGCGGCAAGCCGCTCCGCCGTCCAAGGGCCTTGATAGAGTAGGTCGCCCGCGGCGCGGAACGGCGTGTAATTGATCTCGACGACCTCACCCCCCAGCGATGCCAGCCGCGTAATAGCGTCCTCGTAAAGCGACGCGTTGTCGGTATCGCCAAAGAACTCGCGTTCTTCTGGCGCGAGTACGCCGAAGCGGAATCTAGCCTGCGGCAATGTTCGGGAGCTCGGCCTCCGGGAATAAATGTCGATTGCATCGAACCCTTCCGCCACCCACCGGATTTCCGCGGCATCGCCGACGGTGTTCGCGAAAACCGAAACGCAATCGAGGCTGCGGCATGCGGGCACCACCCCGCTCGTGCTGATAAGGCCGCGCGTGGGCTTAAGACCAACGATGTTGTTGTACGCGGCGGGCACACGCCCGGATCCGGCGGTATCGGTGCCGAGCGAGAATGAAACGAGCCCCGCGGCTACGGCAATGGCCGAACCCGAACTGGACCCTCCAGAAACGTAGCGCGAATCGAAAACGCACCGCGGCGCGCCGTAAGGCGAACGCGTTCCCACCAGACCCGTCGCGAACTGATCGAGATTGGTTTTGCCCAGAAACATGGCGCCCGCCGCGATCAGCCTTTCGATGCAGTGGGCGTTGCGTTCAGGCCTATAAGCAAAAGCGGGGCACCCTGCCGTCGTAGGAAAACCCGCCACGTCGATATTGTCCTTCACGGCGAAGGGTATGCCCCAGAGGGGCTGGGTCTCGCTTTGCCCTTGTGCCGTCAACGCTCGCGCTCCCGCGAGAACGTCGCCTTCGGAAGCGCGTGCAATCCAGACTGCAGGCGCGGCATAGGCTTCGATGCGGCTCAGCGCTTCACTGGCAACGTCCACAGGGGAGATATTTTTGCTGCGGTAGGCTTCTCGCAAACTTGCCATATCAAAGAGGAGGTCGTTCATACGGCTATCGCAGCTCCGATGAGAGCCAGCACCTGGCCCGGTTTCACGGCATGTCCGGGCCGGCAGCGCAGCTCGCGGATCACTCCGGATGCTGGAGCGGCGATGGCAATCTCCATCTTCATGGTTTCGACGATCATCAGTATCTGGCCTTCGGCGACATGATCGCCAAGATCGACTTCGATCTTCCAAATGCTCGCTCCGGAAGGCGCGCAGACGAGGGTGGTCCCATCGGGAAAGATTTCACCTTCACTCGCCTCGGTGTTCGCGTGATCTTCCGCGATGTAAGAGTCAAGGCCGAGCGCACGCCAGTGCTGACGCTCGATTTCGAAGGCCTGCTGTTGGCGCCGTTTGGAATTCGCGATCTCGCCGGCATGCGCGGCAAGGAATCTCTGATGATCCGCGAGCGTGAACCAGCCGTCTTCGATGCGGAGCGGATAGCAGCCATGCGGAAACGCCTCGCGCGCATCCATCAATTCATCCGCGGAAACCTGAAAGAACCGGATCTTGTCGAAAAACCTCAGCAGCCAAGGTTTGCCTTCTTCGAAACAATCGGTCACTCGCCAGCGGTTCCACATCTGGATCGTGCGTCCGAAGAGCTGGTAGCCGCCGGGCCCTTCCATTCCATAAATGCACAGATAGGCCCCGCCGATGCCAACCGCGTTTTCCGGAGTCCAGGTTCGCGCGGGATTGTATTTGGTGGTGACGAGCCTGTGGCGCGGATCAAGCGGCGTCGCGACCGGCGCACCAAGATAGACGTCACCTAACCCAAGCACGAGATATTGCGCGTCAAAGGCGATACGGCGCACATCGTCTTCGGTTTCAAGCCCATTGATACGCCGGATGAATTCGATATTGGACGGGCACCACGGCGCGTTAGGGCGCACCAATTCCTGATATTTCCGCATCGCAAGCTGCGCCTGTGGATCGTTCCACGAGAGCGGGAGATGAACGGTCCGGCTTTTCACGGAAACGCTTGCGGGATCGGGAAGCTCGCGTTCCAAAGCCACGACCATGTCGAGAAGTCGCTGCTCGGAGATCACATCATTGTCGTAATGCACCTGCAATGAGCGAATCCCCGGCGTGAGATCGATGATCCCTGCGAGGTGTCTCTCTTCGATGGCCTGCATCATAAGATGGGCTTTGAGGCGGAGCCTCAGATCCAGCACCATGGGCCCATATTCGATGAGGATATTGTCGTCGCCGGAGCGGCGGTAGGCGATGCGGTCCTGCGCCTCGGTCACTCTCAGCACGTCGCCTTGCGGAATCGCGCGAGAAAAAATCACCGGCCCGCCTTTTTTCAGCGCCGCCGCCTCGTCCTTTGTCACGGCGCGAAATCGAATCTTGTCCCCGGGCTGAAGCTGACCGAGCTTCCACAATTCCCCTTGCGCGAGCGCGGCGGGACAGACGAACCCGCCGAGGCTTGGTCCGTCGGGACCAAGAATAATCGGCATGTCGCCCGTGAAATCGATCGCGCCCACCGCATAGGCATTGTCATGGATGTTGGAAGGATGCAGGCCCGCCTCGCCGCCGTCGCGGCGTGCCCATTCCGGTCGGGGCCCGATCAGGCGCACGCCCGTTCGCGCACTATTGAAATGCACCTCATACTCGGCAGTGAAGAGCACCTCGATGTCGCGATCGGTGAAAAAATCCGGTGCCCCATGTGGTCCGTAGAGCACGCCCAGCTCCCAGGATCGCGTCAGCTTCGGGTGGTCGCCTGAATCGGGCACATCGGATGGCGCGGCAAAGTCATTGGCGACATGCAGCACATCGCCGATTCTGAGGACACCGGCAGCATGCCCACCAAACCCGCCGAGGGAGAATGTGGCGCGAGAGCCGAGATAGAGCGGCGCATCGAATCCGCCTTGGACCGCGAGATAGGTCCGCATGCCCGCATCCGCAACGTGCCCGAGTGCAAGGATTTGTCCTGCCCGAGCTTCGATCTTTTCCCAGTAAGGGACGGGGCGGCTGTCCAGCGTTGCATCCATATCGGCCCCGCCGAGCACGATTGTCATATCGCAGAGGAGGCGCAGCCTTGGACCAACCAGCGTGCATTCCAGCGTCGCTGCGTTTTCGCTGTTGCCTACGATCCGATTCACGAGGCGGTGAGACCGATCATCCATCGGGCCGGAGGGCGGAATGCCGACATCCCAATAACCGAGCCGGCCGGGCCAATCCTGCAGGCTCGACTGCGCGCCGGGGGCGAGCACTTCAATGCCGCGCGGCAGGTATGAGGCCTCTTTCAGCGTCGACGTCGTGGCCTTTCCCGCGGCAAAATCCGGCAGTGCCGTGATCTCTTGGAGATAGGCAAGGTTGGTTTCAACGCCCCAGATGCGGCTCGCTCTCAGCGCTTGAGAAAGACGCCGGATCGCGTCTTGGCGGTCCTCGCCGTGAACGATGATCTTGGCGAGCATGGGATCGTAATGGGGCGATATCTCGGTCCCGGCTTCGATCCAGCTCTCGACCCGCGCGTCCTTTGGGAGGGTAACACCGGTGATGAGGCCGGTAGACGGACGGAATTCGCGCGCGGGGTTTTCGGCGTAGAGCCGTACTTCTATGGCGTGGCCGCTGGCTACCCGCGAATCTTGCGCAGGCAGGGTGAATTCACCCGCCGATTGGCGGATCATCCATTCCACCAAATCGACACCAAAGACCTCTTCGGTCACCGGATGTTCGACCTGCAGTCTGGTATTGACCTCGAGGAAATAGGCTTGGTCTCTTTCGACGTCGTAGACGAATTCGACCGTGCCGGCGGACTCGTAATTCACACTCTTCCCCAGAGCGAGCGCGGCGCTGTGCAGTTTCTCCCGTAAGGTTTGCGGCAAGCTTGGCGCCGGCGTCTCTTCCACGACCTTCTGGTTGCGCCTCTGCAAGGAACAATCGCGTTCGCCGAGCGCGATAATGCCGCCTTTGCCGTCGCCGAAAATCTGCACCTCGATATGCCGTGCGGCGGAAACGAACCGTTCCAGATAGAGTCGCGCATCTCCGAAACTGCCTGCGGCTAGGCGGCCTACCTTCGCGAAACGTTCTGAGAGTTCGTCCGGATCGCGGCAGAGCTGCATGCCGATGCCGCCGCCACCCGCCGTGCTCTTCAACATTACCGGATAGGAAATTCGTGCGGCCTCGCGCAGCGCCTGCTCCGCGCTTTCGAGCAATCCGCTTCCGGGGAGGAGCGGGACCCCACAGGCGCCGGCGATTTCCCGCGCCGTATGCTTCAGTCCAAAGGCACGGATATGAGCAGGCTGGGGGCCGATGAAATGGACCCCTTCACCGGCCAGCCGCTCGGCGAAGGTGGCGTTTTCGGAAAGAAAGCCGTAACCCGGGTGGACCGCCTGGGCGCCGCTTTCGCGGCACGCCGCGATAATCGCGTCGATATTGAGATAGGTCTCGGAGACACCGCCGGGCCCCAAGCGCATGACGCGGTCAGCCATCCGCATGGGCGCTGTAAAACGGTCGGAATCGGAAGCGATGCCGATCGCTGAGATGCCGAGGCGCTTCAATGTCCGAATGATGCGCGCGGCAATTTCGCCGCGATTGGCGATCAAGACCGTTCCGAACATCGGATCAAACGTTCCAGATCAAAACGCGCACCGGTGTCGGATTGAAGCCGTTGCAGGGATTGTTCACTTGTGGACAATTCGAGATGACACAGAGCACGTCCATCACTGCCGTCAGCTCGACATAATCGCCGGGCTTCGAAGCGCCATCGATAATCGCCAGCGCGCCATCCGGAAGAACCGGCACATTCATGAAGAAATTGATGTTGCTGACGATGTCCCGCTTCGTCATGCCGTATTTGGCGAGCTCGACGATGAAGTTCTCGCGGCAGGCATGCATGTAGCGCGTGTGATGGCCGAAGCGCACGGTGTTGGCTTCGCAACTGCAGGCCCCCGCCGAGGTGTCATGCTCGCCCACGGTGTCCGCCATCATGGTCAGCATGACGCGGCCGCGATTGGAAAGAATCTGCGTGCCCAGGCCGATATAGGCCGAGCCCTGTCCCGCCAGAGTCGCTTGCGCGCAATAGCGCTCGCCAAAATCATCGGCGGAATAGAACAGCGTGTCGACCGCCTGCTGGCCTTCGAGGTCGACGATCCGAAGGCCCTGGCCCTTGCGGACGATGCCCGACCACGGGCTGCGTGCCGGGATGATTTGGTCATAGACTGCGTTATCGGGTAGCCGCGAAGAGGTTGCCGTTCGAGCTGTCATGGTCGCTCTCAGCCTCCGAGATAAGCATCGGTGTTTTCGAAGGCGCGCGTGGCCTCCTCCGTCGACCTACGGCCGAGATCCTTGGCTTCGTGCATCGGGGATGCCCATAGGATGGCGCGAATGGGTTGGGGTTGCCAATCCCCGCCAGGGCTCAACGGATGCTGGCAGTTCGACAACACTGCCAGCACATCCATCTCCGCGCGCAAGTCCACATAGTCGCCGGCGTTGAGACCTTCCTCGTGCCACACCAGTCGGCCGGACCGGTCGGTGCCAAGTGGCGCAAAGAAATTGATGCACGGCCCAATGTCGCGCGGGCCCAGGCCATGTTTTGCCGCGGCCAAAAGGAAATTGTCTCGCGTATTGCGGGTGGGTGCGTCTGCTCCGTATTTGCGCGCATTGCTTTGCGGCGTGCTGCCGCCCGCGAGCGCGTCGTGCCAGCCACTGCTATGCGTGAGAGAGACAAGCACGCGCCCCATATCGGAGAAGAGCAGTTTTCCGCGCTTGAGCCGCGACGTCCATTGCACCTTGATCGTGTCGGCGGGATTGAAGCGCTCGCTGGGGTCATTCGCGTTCCAAAACAGGGCTGAGACACCCGGCGTCGCGTGATCGTTGACGATCCTTAGCGTCGTTCCTCTTGCGACCCGGCATGACCAATACCAGCCCCCCGGGATCGTTTCATTCGCTATGACGAGATCGGAACGAATGATTCGCGGATTTTCCGGCGATGTCTGCGCCATGCGAACAGCATTCGCGTCTTGGCCTCGGTCTTTCAATTCCAAATAGCGCTGGCGATAGAACTCTGGCGTATGTTCCTGATACAAATCCGCGCTGTTCATGCGGCTCTCCGGGTTTTGCGCCGGGCCGTCCCGGCAACGCAATTTCGAATCCGGGTCGTCCCGGACTCTAGGAGAAGCTTGGATCGAGCTCAGAACAAATGGCTGTAGCGCTCCACTTCCCACGGGCTGACCGTAAGGTGGTAGCCCTCCCATTCGACAGTCTTGTAATGGATGAATTCGTCGCGAAGCGCTTTCCCAAGCGTTCGTTCCACCAGCGGATCGGCGGCGAAGGCCGCGACGGCTTCCTGGAGCGTCTGCGGCAGAAAGTCGATCCTACGGTCGCGGCGTTCCGCTTCGGAAATCATATAGAGATTGTCCTCGTTCGGTGCGCCCGGATCGATCTTCTCGCGGATGCCCTCCAGACCGGCGGCGAGCGCCAGGGTCGCGGCAAGATAGGGATTGACCGCGCCGTCCGCGTTGCGCGATTCGCAGCGGCCGCCGCCGGCGGGCACGCGCACCGAATTCGTGCGATTGTTGGAACCGTAGGAATTGAACACCGGGGCCCAGGAGAAATAGCTCATGGCGCCTTGGCGCACGAGGCGCTTATAGCTGTTGACTGTTGGGGCGAAGGCCGCGCACAGCGCTCGCCCATGTTTCAGTATGCCGCCGATGAAATAATAGCCGGTCTCGGTCAGGCCGAGCTGGCGCCTATCCCCCGAAGGAGCGCAAGCGAAGATGTTGCGGCCTGAGCCGAGATCGCGCAGCGACATGTTGAAATGGGCGCCCGTTCCGGTGCGGTCGGCAAAAGGCTTGGGCATCATGGTGGCGATGAGGCCCATTTCCTTGGCGTAATGCTTGGCCATGTAACGGAAGAAGATGAAGCGGTCGCACATGGTCAGCGCGTCCGCATATTGAAAATCGAATTCGTATTGACCGTTGCCGTCCTCGTGATCGAAGGAATAGAGATCCCAGCCGAGCTCGTTCATGCAGGTCGCGACTTTGTCGAGCCAGGCGAAATTGTCCATGAAGCCGCGCACGTCATAGCAAGGCTTGACCAGACGGTCGTCCGCATTGGGCACGGACAATGTTCCATCGTCATTGCGCTTAAGGACATAGACCTCGCATTCGATGCCAAGGTTGAAGCCGAAGCCCATCTCGGCGGCCTCAGCCAGCACATTCTTCAGCGCCACACGCGTATTCAGGGCATAGGGCTTGCCTTGAAACACATTATCGGCCGGCATCCACGCGACTTTCGGTTCCCAAGGGAGCTGGATGATGTGGTCCAGATCGGGCACCGAGGCGATCTCATCGTCGTGCGGCGCCTGACCGAGCCCATCGAGCGCGTAACCGGTGTAGCGTTCCGATCCGTGTGCCATATGCTCGAGATGGTCGAGCGGCACCACTTTCGCCTTGGGCACGCCGTGGATATCGACATAGGCGCCGATGCAATATTTGACGCCCAGTCCCCGCAAGCGTTCGCGTATTTCTTTGATTTTGGTGTCCGAATACATCGCACTACCGACTTTGCATGAAATAGGAACGGTCGAGCGGCGGAGTCTCTTCTAGACCGCGCCGGATCAGGGTGCTCAGATCTTCCACCATCCATTCGAACCAAAGCCGGCCTTTCTCGGCACTGGCGCGGCTAGGACAGCCGGTTACGCCGTTTGCGCTCGTCCGGTTGACCGGATGGGAGAAGACGAGGCCTTCGGTGCGGTCGGGATCGTCGGCATCCTCAATCAGATCTTGGCGCACCAACTCGGGCGCGACCGCAAGCATCAACGAGGTCTCCGCGTCATTGGCATGCCAGTCGTCACCGTCGGCGAAATGTGCCTCACGGACGCGTCGCGATAGCGTGCCGGAGTTGAACAGCGCCACCATCATGTCGTCATGTTCGGCGCGCAGCATCTCCAACGCGCAACGTAGGGGCGCCGCGTTGGTGACGTGCGTATTGACCATGAACAGACGGCGCACGCCGCTGTGATAGGCCCAATCTCCGATCTCTTTGACGATTCCAATCAACGTGACCGGCTGCACGGCGAGCGTACCCGGCCAGCGGCGGCTGTGTCCGAGCGAGCAGCCATATGGGATGACGGGAAGCATGGGAACGCGCGTCTTGGCGGCGACGGCCGCACAGAGGCGATCGGCCAGAACCGCATCCACGCCGCAACCAAGATGCGGTCCGTGCTGTTCGGTAGCGCCGGTGGGAAGAATCGCAGCTTGGCGGGCGGATTCGAGATCGCCCGGCAATTCTTGCCATGTCCGCTCCGACCACATCATCGGTCATTCCACGTCGTCTAATACTTCGGTGAGGCGCGGCACGATCGGATAATCGCTGTCGTCGTCGGTGTGCGCGGAATAGATGAGTTCTTCGAGCCGCACTTTGGTGGCGATGAATTCTGGCGAAATGATTTGCGTGGCCCTGCGCGGTCTGGGCACGGGGACCTCGATCAGTTCCTGGACCTGTCCGGGATGCGCCGACAACACCAGAATCCGATCGGCGAGGAAGATCGCTTCTTCCAGATCGTGGGTGATGAAGATGATGGTGATGTCGATCTTCTTCCAGATTTCCAGAAGGTGCGCCTGCATCCGGCAGCGCGTCTGCGCATCGAGCGCGCCGAAGGGTTCATCCATCAAGAGAATGCGCGGCTGGGTCGCCAGCGCACGCACGATCGCGACGCGCTGCTTCATCCCGCCCGACAGCTGGTGTGGATAGGCATTGGCGAATTTCTCCAGACCTACGAGCTGAAGCCATTGCAGGGCTTGGCGCTCGCACTCAACCGGTCCGTGGCCATTGATCTCCAGGCCGAACTTCACATTCTTCTTGACCGTCAGCCAGGGGAAGAGTGTGTAACCCTGGAATACCATGCCACGCTCGCTGCCCGGTCCCGCAACGGGTTTTCCCTCCAGCAGGACCTCGCCCGCGGTTCTCTCTTCCAGGCCCGCGAGAATTCGCGCGAGCGTGGATTTTCCGCACCCCGAAGGACCGACAACGCACAGAAATTCGCGCCGATAAGTGGAGAGATTGATGTCGTGCAGGGCTTTTACTTCGCGCCCTCCGGCGCGATAGGTCTTTTCCAGATTGCGCACGGTAAGGATCGTGTCGCGAGACTTCATTCGTTCGAAACGCGCTTGAACGTCCGGGGATTGTTCAAGATAGAAACGTTGGATGGCGCCAGGGAAAATCTGATTCATTGGGGTCCGTTACTCACTTTTGACGAGAGAGCGGTCCCAGGGAAATATCCTCCGGCCGACATACGCCAAGAGCAGGTCGGTGCCGACGCCGATGATCCCGATCATCATGATGGCGGCGTAGACGTTGTCGAAATGCTGGTAGCGCGCTTGCTGAGTAATGAACCAAGTGATGCCCGTCGTCGTGCCTATGAGTTCAGCGACAATGAGGTAAGTCCACGCCCAACCGAGAAGAATGCGTTGATCACGATAGAGATCAGGCATGATGCCGGGCAGCACCACGCGGCGGAGCAGCTGCGCGTTCTTCGTGCCGAGCGTGAGGGCCGCTTCGACCAGGGCGCCGTCGAGCTTTCGCGTGGTGTTGGCGATGACGAGGACCTGCTGAAAAAACGTACCGATGACGATGATCGCGATCTTCGGGCCGTCATAGATGCCCAGTATGGCGACCGCGAGCGCGCCGAAGGCGGGCGCCGGGAGATAGCGGAAGAATTCGATGAACGGCTCGGTCAATCGCGCGATCGGCGCGTAGGTCCCGCAAAGAATGCCGATCGGCACGCCAATCGCTGACGAAATCAGGAAAGCCCAAAAGATGACCTGGATGCTGTGCCACAGGCTTTCATGCAGCCAAGCGCCGTCCCGCGTCTCCGGGGCGGTGGTGAAAGAGCTATAGAACGCCTCCGCCACTGCGCCGGGCGAGGGGAGATAGATCGGATTGGCGGGGACGCCCTGCGGAACCGGTTTATGCGCTTCCTTCGCGGTCGCGACCTCCGTTTCGAACCCCGCGCGATCCATACGCATCCCAGGCTGGAGGTAGGAGACCGAGCCCGGTTCGGTGATCAGAATCTGCGGATGCCAAAGGGACGGCACGTAGCTTACGGCGCACCACAATCCGATAGGCAGGACAAAAGACAGCACCCCGAGCACCAACTTCGCGCGCTGAGGAACGGCCTTTCTGACCTGAAACCATCGGATCGGGTGCATCGGGAGCGACGGAGCAATCGCTATTGCATCGCCGCTGCGGTCAGCGATCCATCAATATAGGAGTCGGCCTTCTGCGCTGCCTTGTAGACGGCATATTTGACGTTGAACTTGTCGGCGTTCTCGGTCGAACCATAGATGGAATCAAGCCCCGGACCTTTCTGATAAGCCTTCTTGCCGGCGGCCAGATCGAGGAGATGGGTTCCGCCGAGGAACGCCTTGTAGGCGGCCGGCGCCAACCCGTCGCGCTTCGACATGATCGCGACCGCATCGTCCTGCGTCTTGGGATCGTTGATGTAATGCACCGTGCGGTCCCAGATCTTGATTAGCTTCACCCAATCGGCGCGACGAGCAGTCAAGCTCGCGGGCGTTACGCTTAGCGCATCGTAGATGAGGCCCGGCGCTTCGGCAGAGGTGTAGATCGGGTGCGCGCCCGGGACCGCCTTCATGGCCTGGCCGGAATTGGGCTGCCAGGCGGCGATGGCGGCGACCTGTCCCGACGCCAGCACTTGCGGCGTCTCGGTTGTCTTGCTGTTGACGACGGTCACGTCCTTGTCGGACATGCCCGCCTTCACCAGCCCATCGAGCAGGAGAAGATGATCGACGAGGCCGACCTCGACGGCCACCTTCTGACCCTTGAGATCTTTCATCGTCTTGATATTGGGTTTGCCGACGATCATGTCGTTGCCGCTGGAATAATCGGTCAGCATCACCATGACGCCCTTGCCACCCCCGGCCCCAATCACCAGCGCATCGCCATTGGTGATGAGAATGCCGTCGAGCTTTCCAGCGCCGAAGGCGTCGAGGGAGGCTCCGTAATCGAACCACTCGAAAGTGACATCGAGGCCGGCATCTTTGATCCAGCCTTTGTCGATGGCGACCTGCCAGGCAACAAAGCCGGGCCAGTCGCTGTACCCAATTTTCAGGGGTGCCGGCGCGGCGGCATAGGCGATCCCTGCGGCGAGCGATAGGGCGATACCAAAAGCGGCGGCGATGGCGTTCTTGCAATGCATGGGTTCCCACTCCGAAGTTCGTGAGAACCGAGTGCAATGATTGTGCCATTACAAAAGAAAAATTATTCCATAAAAACAGTACCTTAGTTGGTTATCAAATTCCGTATTGCTGCATTGCACACAATGCAGGCAGACGCTGCGCAAAACAGCATCGCGGGCTCCGCCTCGGGTATGTTTTTGCGCAATCCTCTGGCGAGGAAACGATCTGAAAATATCACGACCCACCCCGTCGGACCGTCGTGTGACTTCCCGGCAATTGGCTCTTGGTCCAATTGATATTGCCCCCTCGGACTTCAAAACTGCATCAGGGTCTTTTCGCAGCGATGCGCGGGCAGATCGGCAAGCAGTCGGGCGGGCAAAACCTGGACTCCTATCGGTATTGCGGTATCGGGCCCGAAATCAGCGCGGTCGTCTCCGATCGATGGACCGTCCGGCTCCGCTCTCAATGGGAATTCGGAGCGCAAAACGCGGTGCAAGGCAACAACATCTGGTTCATCGTCAACCACCAGTTCTAGCGCTGCCGGCTTGGTGAAGCGAGCTGGCCAGGGACCTCTCGACCGCGGAGGAATGGCTCTCTACAGCACGATCGCGTAAATCGCAGCATCGGTTCGAGGCGCCGCATTTTCTTCTCGCACCCACGAAGAGAACTGATGTCGTCTGGTTATTCGGCGATGTCTACGACCAAAGTCCGATTTCCCTTCGCGATGAGACGGACCCTTCTACGATGTGGGCGTACGCAAGACATAGGAGGCCCGTATGAACAGGAAATGGAAGCTCCGTCTCCAAGTTGGAATTTTGACTTTGGCGCTAGCAATGCCGGGCATTGTAATCTCGCCCATTGCCGGATACGCACAAACTCAGTCGAAGGAGCGACGGGACACCAGGCAGGAAACCCGCCAGGGCGCACGTGCCGAAAAGGCGGAATGCAAGAAAAGCGATGAGAAGTCGCGGTCTGAGTGCCGGCAGGAGAAGCGACATACGAAGCAAGGGGCGCGCTGAGCGGCCAGGGAAATTAGGAATTGCGTGGAGATTCTAGCAGCCGCGAAAAGCTGGTAGCATCCGCCATACCTAAAACCGGACGTTCGGCGGTCTATCGGCGGCCCAAGCGATAAGGGCTGTCATTTGCCAATATGCATGTCTGCATGATTGCCCAATTCGCAATGAGTCTCGTTCGCCCTACAGCGACTCAGAAATGTGACCGCCGACGAATGCTTGCCGACGGTAAGTCTCGTGGCGGTCAGGGGGACGGGTACCAACGCACGCTGAACATGACGGCCTGAAGATTCGTGTCGTGTTGCGACACACTGAGAGCCGGCGCGGGACCGGCAATCAAAGGATTGACCCGGAGGAAAGGAGAACCGTGATCGGTATCGGAGATCCCGGTATAGCGATAATCGACTTGGAATTCGAAATTGCGATCTAAGGCGTAAATGAATCCCACAATCAATTGCCAGGCAAAAGCGGACTCGTCTCCGTCGACAAGCGAAACGCCCAGACTCGTGGATTCCTTTGGCGACACGCTAGCCCAGCCAATGCCCCCGCCTAAGGTAAACGCCCAATTTGCGTCGATCGGGACATCGTACGCGGCATTGAACAGGACGCCGCCCAGGCCGATGTCGCCGTGAACATGCGCTACGACGGTGGGGGTGGTGACGGCGCCACCGACGATCAACGGATTGACGGCGAGCGGGCCAATCACTTTCGACGTGTCGGTGTTGGTCTTGGACCAGAAGGGCTCAGCCTCGAACCGCCATTGCTGCCACTTCCAGCCGATCGAACCGCTTATCAGGAATGCCGTATCAAGATCGGGTTTTGCCGATGATACGTGGTCGTAAAAGCGGTACTCGGTGTTGAGCCAAGCCGGCGCAAGACCGAGACCCACATACCATCCTTGGCCTAGCAGCCCTTGGGCATGCGCCGGTCCGGCGAGAGCCAAAGCCATAACTCCAATCGTGCCAATCCGCAGCGTTTTCAAAGGAGACACTCCTCTACGATCAGGTTTACGTATGAAGTGGTGTTCTCACTGCTGCAGCCAGCAGGAAAGCACCCGCGTGTTGTCATCGAACGTGTGACGCTCAGGATGAATTGCGGAAGTTAGACTCCGCCCCAAATTCGAACGCTGGTGCGGCGAACCCTTTGAAGTTTACAAGCATGGAAGCATCCCTCACGGCATGCACAATTGTGCAAGACCGATATCGAATCACGAGCCGGCGCGATGGGACAGTTGGACTTTGGTCTCATCGCGCTTCATGGCGAATTTGGAATTGCGTTGCGACGCGGAATTCCGTTGTTGAACTGCAGCAGAATAGGCGAGACGCCGAGACTCGCTGATTCACTGTTGCAACAGGTGAACCCTCAGCCCTTCTTTTCGTCCAGTGGGAGTAGAGCGCGCGCGGTTTTGATCGAGACGAAAATGTGAGGCGCTTGAGAGGGTAGGGCAACCGTCGCAGAACGCTCCTGCAAAACACGACAGATATGAACGATGTTGAACCGTCGCTTTTTGGGTCAAAAAATCCGGACTTAAAACAACGGTCAGAAATGTCTCGATCCGCTCGAAATCGATCATTCGGCAGCATCTGAGATTAATGGGCTTATTTCTATGCGTTGGACCTAAGCCCAATTTTCGTTCTTTCTCGGACATGCGTTCTTAGCATTTCATCTCCCCGACGAATGCCTTCGAGGAAGTGGATAGGCCGTATGACGCGGGTTGAAATCGAATGGGTGCTCGGATCAATCTTGAATTTGATCCGGTACAAGCCCGCGCCGACACTCGAGGAAGCGAACGCCCGCCTGCGGCTCATAGATCAAATCGTTCTCAAGGCGTTTAGGGACGTAAAGAAAACTCCGCTTGTCGTCGGCAAGAGGTTCACGCCATCAATGCCGCGTTCTGGCGAACAGCGAGAAAATTTGGATCAATCGCGGCAGATCCGG
>DATHDZ010000085.1:0-3358 GCA_035318785.1 Micropepsaceae bacterium | reverse complement strand
TGAGATATGAATCCTAGCAGCGCGGTCGGGCCAAGGATGAGGACGTGCGCCGCCCTTCATCCAGAGGTCATCCGCTGTCGGTAAGTCTCAATCGAACGACCCCATGCCATCTTTACCTTGGGCGTTGAGCGGTCGCGTCGTTGCCGATTTCAGCCCACAAGAATGCAGAAACTTCTTTCGCCACGCGGGCTATGTTCGAACGTGAGCGGAATCCGCTCTAGGATTCATATCTCATCCGTCTCTTTCGCCCCGGCTTCTGGAAATCTTGCCTCCGCTACTCGGCATCATGGTCGCCCGGTTTGGCCCTCGCGGCCTCGGTGGCCCTGGCGGCATTGTGCGCCTCCGCTTCTTGCCGCGTGTCGTATGCAACAGCTGAGACTTCGGTCGGTGACAACGCTACTGCCAAAAACGGATAACCGTCCTGTGGGGGATCGTAAACGACGAAGCGGATATCAGGCATGGCTGCAGTCCTTTCCCATTGATGCCTATTATGGGCATGGCCGCACCATTCGACCAGATGGCTGAAAATTTCCCCGCCGCGCCGGCCGTGGGGCGGGAAGCCGAAGAGGATTGGCGGGGATGACGCAAGGAGCGCAGTTCGAAATTTCCATCGACGGCAAGCCGCGCTCGCACCGAGAACGCAGAGAGGTCGCCATCGAGGCCGCGGAGTTTCTCAAGCGCAAGTTCCCGAATTGCGATATCGTGGTAAAGGACCTGCAAAGCGGCGAGGTGACCGCGGTCGCGTACAAGGCCAACACCGGGCCACGCTGATGCCTCTGACGCTCCGCCCAACGGGCCTTGCCTCTCCGGTCTATGGGCACCTTCAGGATTGGACCATTTTCGAAGACGGCAAGCCGGTCGGCCGCATCTATGAGGATGTCTCGGAGAGGGTAGTGGGTCAGCCCTTGACCGGGGCTCGCGATCTAAGGGATTCGGGCGCATATTGCGATTATGGCCAAATCAGTTGCAAAGATCGGGTTTGAGGCCCGGCCAATGAAGGCCGGGCAAGATTGGATGGTCGTCGCCACGTTTCCTGACAGGCCGGAATTGCATGTAAGCGATTTTCCGACGGAGGCCGATGCGAGGAACTGGATTATCAATGACTCCCAAGAGTGGCTCAAAAAACTCGGATACGATCATGAGTGACCATCCCAAACGGTGCTGGCCTCTTTTAACCCCCTGTGGCCCCTTTTGAATAGAATAGCATCCAGCAAGTGTTGGTTTGCGTATCGTCGGCTGAGTTTTTGCCTTGTTGTCCAATTCTAGATTCGTCACCGTTTTCAATCTGCCGCTCGCGGTCGTAGCCGGGTGGCTACTTTGGCGCTCGCTGGACTGGCCCTTGGTCGGCGATGCCACGATTTTCCACTTCATTGCCAGCCAATTTCAGATGGGCGCGATACAGTATCGCGACATTTTCGACATCAACATGCCGTTGATCTACTACATCCACGCCGCGGTCATAGCGATCGGGGGCATTGGCGATGGGGCATGGCGCGCATTCGATTTGACCGCCGCCGTCCTCATGTCGGGCTTGATCCTGGTGCTGGTATGGCCCGCAGGACGCGCCGTGGCGATCCTGGCCGTGCTCATCGTGCTGGTGACCCATTTCTTGCTTGGTCCCTACTCTGCTGGGCAGCGAGACTTTCTGATGTCGATACCGGCGCTGGCAGCCGCGCTGGCCTCGGCCAAGGCTGCAGAAGATCAGCAGCATGACCGCTTTTACCTGGTGCTGGTCGGCGTATTCGCCATGACTGCAGCATCGATCAAGCCGAGCGGCATGTTGCTCTTGTTGCTGCCTGTTTTCACGAGGGTTAAACGAGATTGGCGTGAGCTGCAGTGGGTTATCATCGGAGCCGCTGGAACGGGGATCTTGGTGTTCGGAACGTTAGCGGCGTGGGGCGGATTGGAGCCATTCATCACGACGATGCAGGGTCTGATGCCTCGCTATGCGTCGTTGGGTGCGCGCACAGTTCTCGAGATTTCTGAGGATGTGGTTGTCTGGTTGGCGCCGACAGCGGGACTCGCACTTGCTGCCGTGCTGAACATATCCGCACCCAAACCGCCGCGGGTGCGAGCCATGATCGGCCTCACGCTGTTCGGCCTCATTCACTTGCTCGTTCAACGCAAGGGCTGGTTCTATCATGTGTATCCGCTGGGAATTGGACTGGCTTGCTGGGGAGCGTGGAGCCTTGCCTCGCTCTCTCCCTGGCGCGCGGTTGTATGCCTGATGGTCACGGCCATTACGCCGGTCTGGCTGGCGCAGGAGGAGGCGCTGATACGAACAAGGATGTATCAGGTGCTGCATTCCGCTTCGGCCATGCAGGCTGCGCTCGAAGACCGATTGCCGCGTGGCGCGCGCGTTCAAATGCTCGATTCGGACTATGGAGCCTTCCTGGCCATGGCGCGCGCCGGAATGCGACAGGCCACGCCGCATATCCAATGGTTCTCTCTTATCTTTGCCGAGGATCTCGTCCGGCGCGACTTCCTTGCCGCGCTCGAGGGCGATCGGCCGGCCGCCGTCCTCTTGACCAACTCCCAATGGCCGCAGCCGGACGGTTTCGATGCCGCCGATTGTTGGCCAGAGCTTGCGGCGCTGTTGGCATCACGATATGTCCTCGACCGATCCGAAAATAAAAACGGCATTGCCTGGCGGCTCTACCTCAGGCGCCCGCCGCCAGACTAAATCGGATGCGGTGCTCGCAAGCTCGTCGCCCGTGGGTCAATTGTGATTCTTTCGGCCAAGACACCACACGGCGCCGACGAGGTGGTCGAATGAATGCGGCCGATGACCGGCCCGCCGCGTGGCCGTGATTGTGGCCACTGGCGGCAGCGCACCTGCACTTGCCGCCAAGGCTGCGACCACAACCATTCCCATTGTATTCACGGGAGGTGCCGACCCGGTGAAAGTCGGACTAGTTGCCAGCCTGAGCCGGCCCGGTGGGAACGCTACCGGTTTCCTTTCGTTCGAATACGGCCTGAGCGGAAAATGGCTGGAACTGCGCAGGTTGCACCACTTTCCGGAATAAGGCTTGTCTGCCGGTGGCGGCTGACAAGCGGTTTGCAGCGGCTGCGTGAACGGCAGACGGGTTGCGACAGCAACCAACAAGTCGGTGTGTGTTTGGGAATGACGTTCTTTAAAGGTGACCTGTGTCCAAGCGGGTAAACAGTTCGCGCGCGAACGCTGAGGAACCACTTTGATCGATCCGATGACACCTCCCACCGATGTGAGAGGTAACTAGCCGGTTACTTGAGGTAGACCGAGCGTTTTGGCACTTTCAGCGGGTCGTGCGGGCCACTTCAGCGCACGGTACATATACCAAATGCGTCGCAGTAGGCGCGGCCCTTTTCCAGAACCGCA
>DATHDZ010000084.1:0-7974 GCA_035318785.1 Micropepsaceae bacterium | reverse complement strand
TGACCTCGCTTACGGTCATGCCTTGAACGCCAAGCGCCGACAGTGCCTCGCGCACTTCGTCGAGCTTGAACGGCTTGATGATAGCCGTGATGAGTTTCATTCTGATCCCCTCTTTGGGCTGAGTTCCGGCTGTGCTGCTGGGCAGCCGGTGAATGCCCAAATCAAGAACCATGCCGGTTTCCGCAATGCGGTAAGTCACTGATTCGGCTGCAGGAGAGGGGGACGCAGCCACGGACGCCTCTTTTGATTGCCCAATTTTTATGCAGAATTCGGAAATTGCACAGAATCCAGGCGGACCGTGAAGGTTGACGGTTCCTGCCCTCTGTGAGAGAGGCGCAGCGATGGGCGCGATACGAAGCAATGTGGTGATCGCCGGCGGCGGCATGGTTGGCCTAACGCTCGCGATCGCGCTTGCCCGCGGCGGGTTTGAGGTGGCGGTTGCCGATCCTATGACCGCCGAGCAGATGGGGGACGAGCGTTTTGACGGACGCGTCGCCGCGCTCGCTTTCGCATCGGTCCGCATGCTGCGGGTGCTCGGTCTATGGGAAAGGCTCGAGCGCGAAGCACAGCCCATCAACGATATTCTGGTGAACGAAAGTGCGGTCGGCCGAGGGCCCTCGCCGTTTTCGCTGCATTTCGATCACCGCGAAATCGGCGAGCCGCTCGGCCATATCGTGGAGAATCGCCATATCCGGCAAGCGCTGCTGGCGGAAATCGCAGCGGAAAAACGGATAAGATTTTTTCCGGGGACTTCGGCGATGAATCTCGCCGTCAAAGATCATCTCGCGCGCATCGCATTGTCGGATGGAACCGAAATCGCCGCGCCCTTGGCGATTGCCGCCGAGGGGCGCGAATCCGCGCTTCGCGAGGCCCAAGGCATCGGCATCACGGGCTGGGATTATGGGCAGACCGGAATCGTGACGACCGTCGTGCATGAACGGCCACACCACGGCGTCGCCTACGAGCAATTCCTTCCCACCGGACCATTCGCGATCCTGCCCATGACCGGTAATCGCGCTTCGCTGGTTTGGACCGAAGAGGCGTCGCAAGCACGGCGGCTTGTGGCGTTGCCCGAGGAGCCGTTCACGGCCGAGCTGGGACGGCGGTTCGGCACGCATCTAGGCGAGGTCAGCCCGATCGGTCCGCGCTGGTCTTATCCGCTGCGCCTGCACCTCGCGCGGTCCTATGTGAAGGATCGCTTCGCGCTGGTGGGCGATGCGGCGCACACCATCCACCCGCTGGCCGGTCAAGGCCTCAATCTCGGCCTCAAAGACGTCGCGGCGCTGACAGAAACTTTGCTCGATGCTGCCCGGCTCGGGCTTGATTACGGTCAGTTGGACGTTCTGAAGCGCTATGAACGCTGGCGGCGCTTCGACAGTTTTGTGCTCGCGGTCGCAACCGATTCGTTGAATCGCCTATTTTCCAACGATTTCCCGCCGCTGAAACTGGCCCGCGAGCTGGGCATGGGGGTGGTGGATCGCATTGCGCCGCTGCGGAAGCTTTTCATGCGCCACGCCGGCGGGGACCTTGGCGTCCTGCCGCGCCTTCTCAAAGGCGAAGCGGCGTGAATTTTGCCCGCTAAAAAGGTGAGATTCGCTTAACGCATCGTCGAAGGAATCCATCCAAATCCATGCGGACATGTGTTACTAATCCGTTTGATCACCGCGACGGCTGCATGGTTCATTCGTGCTCCGCTGCAACGTTCATCACTTCACGTCATGGAATGGTAGTTGGCGATTGCTTGGAAACGATCATCTCAATGACGAGGAATCGTTGAGATGAGCAACAGGAGGAAACCAATGGCATTAAGGGATATCAGTCGCAATCTCGCTATGGGGATCGCAGCGGGCGCAGTGATGCTCTGCGTTCAGCCCGTGATGGCGCTGGACAATGCGGGCTCGGTAGAAGGCGTCGTGAAGAATGCCGCCGGTCAACCCGTCGCCGGCGCGTTTGTAAGGCTGAGGAATGCCGAGACGCGGCTGAGCTTCATGGTGATCAGCCAGGACAAGGGCATGTTCACGGCGAAGGATCTGCCGGCCGGCAAATACACCGCGCAAGCCATCGGCGGCACGAACCAGAGCGCCATTTCCGCTCCCGTCGACGTCACCTCTGGCAAGGCGGCCAAGATCGATGTCGCGCTGACCAGCGCTCGCGGACCGCTGCTGACGCCTGCGTGGCCGGGCCGCGTGCCCGAAGCGCAAGTCGAAAAGATCTCGACAGACGCCAAGGATCTTCCTGTCGGCGACGCAAAAGCGCTCACCGCAGAGAAATGCACGGTCTGTCATGACGTGCAGCGCATCTTGAGCAAGCGTTCCCCGGTCGCCGACTGGACGTTCACGGTGAAGCGGATGCGGATCAATATGGCCGCGTCGTCGCTTCCCGACATCACGGATCAACAGGCGAACACCATCGTCAATTATCTCTCCTCCAACTTCAAACCGCTGCCGGGCGGCGACGACATCAATGGCCGGTTGCCGACGACGCTCGCGACGGGCCCCGGAAAGAGCATGAAGTATCGCGTCGTCACGCTGGACCTCCCGCGGCGTTATTCCGAGCCGCACGACATCGCATCCGATCCGTCGGGCGTGGGTTGGGCGGCGGAGCGCGCGGGCTTTTTGATCCGCTTCGATCCAAAGAATTACGAGTTCACCGAGGTGAAAGTGCCTGCCGGACCGGCGCCGCCGGACCGTCAGCGTCTCGGCAACCCGCAGATCAATGCCCAGGGCATTCTGTGGACGGCCGATGGTCCCAACAACCGCTGGCTCAGCTATGACACGAAGGCCTTCAACGCGGCCAATCCGGGGGTGCCCTTCCACGTCTATCCATGGACCCTCAAAGGTCATGGCGGCGCGGGCGGCAATTCCTTCGCGCTGCATCCCGATGGGACGGTGTGGGGAACGGGCATGGGCAAGGAAGTGCGCATGCTGAATCCGCAAACCGCCGAGTTCAAGACATTTGAAGCGCCGAGCTTCCAGAAGACCAAAGAGAACCCGGGCGCTTACGGACTTGCGGTTGCCGGCGACGGCGCCGTGTGGTGGGCCGAAGACGACGCCGACATGATGGCGCGCGCAGACCCCAAGAGCGGCAAGGTCGAAGAGTTCAAGCTGCCGAACGTTGGCGGCCATGCACTTCCGCGCCGCATGAACAGCGACTGGAATGGCGATCTCTGGGTCGGCCTCTGGGAAGCCGGCAAGCTCATGAAGATCGATCACAAGACCAAGGAGATGACCGTCTACACACCTAAGACTTCGGGCTTGGGCATGTACTCGGTCGTGGCGGACAAGAAGAACCACGTCATCTGGGTCAGCGCACAACAGGTCGATAAGATCTTCCGGTTCGACCCGGCAACGAGCGAGTTCACCGAATTCCCGCTGTCCTATGCGCAACAGGATCCGCGTCGCATCGACCTCGATCCGACCAATCCGAACCGCGTTTTCTTCAGCGGCAATACGGCCGACCGCATCGGCTTCATCGAGGTTCTGCCCTAGGGTGTAACACTCGACGAAATAGCATTGGCGATAGGCCAGGTCCGAAAGGACCTGGCCTATTTCTTTTGTCCGGCTACATCCGGGGTGGCGTATAGGTCTCGTGCTTCGAGGGATCGCTGAGGGGCGGAGCCGAGATCGTGGGTTCCGGGCGCCTCCGGCGCGACAGATTGATGCGATCCAAATCGATATAGAACTCGCGGGCTTTTTCGATCACCGCCGCATGGCGGACTTCTTCCGCTTCCTTGCGTGTCGCATATTGCTCACCGAGGAACACATAGCGGGTCACCGGCTGGCCGGTGCGGGAATCGGAAACCGTGAGTGTCGCCACAGGCTCGATTTGTTCGTCTGCAAATTCCACAGTTTGGCGATAATGGGCATAACGGTCCATCAGCGCCTGCGCCTCGTCGGCTCTGCGTCGGGCGTTGCGGGCCTCGAAGCGTCGGAGTGCGCCGAGAAGGTGGTCCCGGAAGCCATAGAGCAGAGCCGCTCCAAACAATATCAAAGCCAAAGTGAGAAGGTTCGATATCACTAACCCAACTCGCGTTCCTTCAGATTTTGCTTTGACTTAGGCAAAACCATAGCTCAGAGTTACTGCGAGGTAAAAACCTCTGGCGCCGTGAAGCCAAAAACGAAACGCGAAAAGCAGCTTCGGGGTGGGACATGATGATACGTAGCATTTTCCTCTTTGCCGTTGCCGCGGCCCTTTCAGGCTGCGCATCGATGGGCACCGTGACGTCCGATCAGACCGCGCGGGTGCAGAGCGCCGTCTATGTTGCCAATGACGCGACCAGCGCGACGCAAGGTAACCCGCTCAAGCCTGCGGTAACAAAGACCTCCGACGCCGCAAGCGCCTTGGCGGCCCCGGAATCGCGGCCGGTTACGATCTATTGGTTTCTCGGCGGCCGCTGACCGCCGATCAAAACCATCACGCAACGACCGCGCTGAGATGAACATGCCTGACTCAGGCATTCATTTTGCCGCTTCCATGGCACGCGCGCCTGGCCCCAGGCGCAGATAATCTTCACTCTGCATTTCCATCAGACGCGATGCTGCACGGCGAAAGGCCTGTGCATTCTCCCCATCCGTATAGAGCTCCTGCGGCGGCGCCGCGGCCGAACAAACGAGCTTTACTTTCTCGTCGTACAGCGTGTCGACGAGAATCGTGAAGCGTCTCGCCTCGTTGCTCTGTTCCGGCCCAAGCCGAGGAATGTGGTCAATCAGCAGGGTGTGAAAATTCTGGGCAAGCGCGAGATAATCTGCCGCGCCCAACGCTTCGCCGCAGAGCGCGTCAAAGGTGAATCGCGCCACGCCGCCCGCCGCTTGGGGGACAAGGATTTTGCGTTCCAGGACCTCGAGCGTGAGAGGCTCCGCTGTCGTCGCGTCGGTCAGGCGGCGCCACGCCGCATCCATCGCTGCATCCGCCTCGGGACCGAGCGGCGTGTTGTAGACGGTCACACCCGCCATACGCTCCAACCGGTAATCGCGCGGCCCATTGAGCTCGACCATCTCGAGCCGGTCTTTGATGAGCGCGATGAAAGGCAGAAAGAGCTGACGATTGAGCCCTCCCTCATAGAGATCATCGGGCGCCGTATTGGATGTGAGCACGATGATGCAGCCTGAAGCCAGGAGCTTCTCGAACAAGCGTCCGAGGATCATTGCGTCGGCGACGTCGGTGACCTGAAACTCGTCCAAGCACAGAAGCATGGCTTCGGACAAAATGCGCTTTGCCACCGGCGCGATCGGATCGTCTTCCGCCTCGCGGACAAATTCCGCCCGGCGGCTTCTTTCCTCTTGGGAAAGATTGCGCCATTCGTGAATGCGCTGATGGGTCTCGGTCATGAACTGGTTGAAGTGCACACGACGCTTGCGCGCTATGGGGGCGCTCTCGAAGAACATATCCATCAGCGCCGACTTGCCCCGGCCGACATCGCCGTGGATGTAGAGTCCCTTGGGAGGGTCCGATTCATGACCGCCAAAGGTAAAGCCGAAAATGCTGCGCGCCCGAGGCCGATAGGTTTTCAGGGCGCGATAAAGCGATTCGAGTGCTTGAGCGGCACGCGCCTGCGTCTTGTCGGGCTGGAGCCGTCCGGCATTGAGCAGCGCCCGATAGCGTTCGATCGGAGAGTGAGACATCGACGGCGGGATGTGCCGTTTCCCCCTATGCCGCGCGCTTGAGAAGCTTGCGGTTGATCAGTGACTCCGCGATCTGGATCGCGTTCAGTGCTGCGCCCTTGCGCAAATTGTCCGACACCACCCAAAGCGAGAGCCCGTGCTCTACGGTGGGATCCTTCCGGATGCGGCTGACAAAGGTTGCGTCCTCGCCTGCAGCTTCCACCGGCGTGATATAGCCTGCGTCCTCGCGCTTATCGATGACCAGCACGCCAGGCGCAGCCCGCAGAATTGCGCGCGCTTTTTCCGCGGTGATCGGCTTCTCGAATTCGACGTTGACGGATTCCGAATGGCCGATGAAGACCGGCACGCGCACGCACGTCGCGTTCACCTGGATGTCGGGATCGAGAATCTTCTGGGTTTCGACCATCATCTTCCATTCTTCCTTGGTGACGCCGGAATCGAGGAAGACATCGATGTGCGGAATGACGTTGAACGCGATCTGCTTGCTGAACTTATGCTTTTCGATCGGATCGGCGACGAAGACCGCGCGCGTCTGACGAAAGAGTTCGTCCATAGCGTCTTTGCCGGCGCCGGAGACGGACTGATAGGTCGACACCACGACGCGTTTGATCGTGGCAGCGTCGTGAAGCGGCTTCAGCACCACCACCATCTGCACGGTCGAACAATTGGGATTGGCAATGATTCCTTTTTTTATGCCGCCTTCCAGGACGTGTGCGTTCACCTCCGGAACCACCAGCGGCACGTCGCGGTCCATGCGCCATTGCGAGGAATTGTCGATGACGATCGCACCTTTGGCGGCGATCTTGGGCGACCATTCTTTGGAAACGGCCGAGCCAGCCGACATCAGGCAGATGTCTGTGCCTGCGAAGTCGTAATAGTCCAGCGCCTTGACCTTTAGCGTCGCGTCGCCGAACGACACGTCGAGTCCGGTCGAGCGGGTCGAGGCGAGCGCCACCACTTCGCTGGCGGGAAATTGCCGTTCGGCCAGGATGCTCAGCATCTCCCGGCCGACATTGCCGGTGGCGCCGACGACTGCGACTTTATAGGCCATGGTCCATTCCTTGTTTTGGCGAGCAGCGCTTGCCAAGGGCCGGGAGACATATAGCAACGGCCGGGTCGCGAAAAGCAGGAAAAATCCGCGCCCGGCGCATCCGCGAATTGACTTGCTGCGTTTTGAACAAAGAACGGCGAAAGCACCTAAGGGGCGCTTAAGGAAGCTGTAAATTGCGCTGGGTTATGAGACTTCGCGGTGTTATAGTCCGTCCTCGGCTAGAACCTTGCAGTTATTATAGAATTCGCCAAAAAAGCGCAGCAGCGTCTGGCGATCACCCTGAGGGATCCGATGCGTAAATTCGCGAAAACCGGCGTCACGGCTCTGATGCTGACCTGCATGGCCGGGAATGTATGGGCGGCAACCACCAACGCGGGCGGTTGCGCGAGGCCAGAGGACATGACGGCGATCAAAGCTGCCGCCGTACAGCAAAGGCTGATGGTCGCTGCGCTCTCCTGCAACGCGATTCAGCTCTACAACAAGTTCGTGGTGTCCTATCAAAAGGAACTTCAGAATTCCGACCAGGCTCTGCAGAATTTCTTTCGGCGCTTGAAAGGAAAGACCGGCACGGAGGAATACCACGCCTTCAAGACGCGCCTTGCCAACGCCTCTTCGATGCAGAGCATTGGTGACATCACCGGCTATTGTGCCAGTGCGAAGGAAGTCTTCGATACGGCTCTCAGTTCGGTCAAGACCAATTTGGCGGTTTTCGTTTCGGGTCAGGCGACTTCGGCGGACGACACCTTTTCGCCTTGCCAGATCCGTACCGCGGGGGCTGCGGTCGCGACTCCGCCGCCGCAAAATGTGCCGCTGCCACGCGGCAAGCCGGCGGACCTAACGTCGCCGGCTGAAGGTACGGGCGTTGCCGCTCCGCGCTAGCGGCGCGTCGAACCGCACGAATATGCTCGTCAGGAAGCCTTCGCTGCTGCGCTGCTGATGCGCAAGCGGGCAATGCCCGCCGAATGTTCGTTCCTTGCCCATGGCACAAAAAGAAAAGGGCGGGCCCAAGGCCCGCCCTTCAAGTGAGCTAATGTCGTCTACCGGCCGAGATCGATCACGGCGCGGCGGTTCTGGGGCTCGCGCACCCCTGGACCGGTGGGTACCAGCGGATCGGAGAAGTTCCGGCCGACGGTCATGATGTCGTTGGCGTTGAGACCTTCACGCACCATTTCGGTCTTCACCGCATCGGCGCGACGCTCGGACAAGCGCTGATTATACGCCATGGAGCCGACGGTGTCGGTGTGGCCGGTGACCACGATCCGCACCATGCCGCTGGTCCGTGCCGTCTGGACCGCCTGCTGA
>DATHDZ010000083.1:0-8243 GCA_035318785.1 Micropepsaceae bacterium | reverse complement strand
CGTTGACGCAGCTCTCGCCGGAAATCAATTTCGCCTTCCTGCCATTTGCATCGGATCTGCAGGGCGATATCGACAAGTCGCGTGGCGCCGGCCACGAAATCATGCTCGAGGTTCCGATGGAGCCGTTCGACTTTCCCGACAGCGATCCGGGTCCCCACGCGCTGCTGGCTGCAGCCAGCAGCGAGGAAAACGTCAAGCGGCTGGACTGGGCGCTCTCCCGTGCCACCGGCTATGTCGGCGTGATGAATCTCTTGGGCGGGCGCTTCATGGGCGAGGAGAAGGCCATCGAACCCATCCTCGACGCGGTGTCGAAGCGCGGGCTGCTGTTCTTCGACAATGGCGCGAGCTCGAGCTCGGTGGCGATCACCGCCGCGCGTCATGTGAAAGCCCCGATTGCGACCGGCACGATGACGCTCGATAGCATCCAGACTCCGGCTGCCATCGATGCGAAACTGGCGGAGCTTGAAACGGCCGCGCGCCAGGATGGCTACGCCATCGGCGTGGCTTCGGCCTATCCGGTGACCATCGCGCGAATCGGCGAATGGGCCACGAATGCCGATGCGCGCGGATTCCATCTGGTTCCCGTCTCTGCCCTCGCCGCGCCGCCTGCCGATTTGACCAAGCCTGCTCCGGCACAGAAGACGGCAGCCGCCTCAAAGAAATAGCCATATGAGTACGGCCGTGCTTCACTCGGCACCGCCATGAGCGAACAATTCCGCGCCTCCGATCTTCCCTATCGCCCTTGCGCCGGCATGATGGTGTTCAATCGCGATGGCCGCGTCTTTGTCGGCAAACGGATCGATCAGACGCAGGAAGCCTGGCAGCTGCCGCAAGGCGGAATCGATGCGGGTGAAGAACCTCGCACCGCTGCTTTGCGCGAGCTCAAGGAAGAGATCGGAACGGCAAACGTCGAGTTCCTGCGCGAACATCCCGAATGGCTGACCTATGATCTGCCGGAGAATCTCATCGGCATCGTTTGGCAAGGACGCTATCGCGGCCAAAGGGTGAAATGGTTCGCGCTGCGCTATCTCGGCGAGGATCGCGACATCAATCTGGCGACGCCGCATCAGGAATTTTCCGAATGGAAATGGTTCGGGATCGGCGAATTGCTGCCTCTCGTCGTCCCATTCAAGCGGGACCTCTACGCCAGCGCGATCGCCGCGTTCTCCGATCTCGCGCGGCCCGTCTAACTTCGCTCCAGGGTTGGCACATATTTGTCACAGGCTTCGGTAGGCGCGCCGATTGACGTTACCCGCGAGAATGGCATCATGGGTTTGCGCTTCAGAGCGCACCCCAAGTACCCAATGGCAAAAAAGCCTTGCTGCGCAGCAGGGCTTTTTTGTTGTGTGATCGACGCGAGGATTCTTTCAGACAAAAGAGTTGCGCGTGCGGTAGAGGGAATCAATTTCCCGCTGAGAGCGCTTCGCCCTTCCGCGCAAGTCTGTCCGACAGGGCGATGAGATTCTTGGCCAGCTCCGGAATGCTTCCATTGTGCTGTTGCAGATAGGCGGTGAAATCGGCGCGTTGGGCGCTGGCGAGCGAGACGCCTTCGATGCTGATGTCGGTGATGACGGGCGCGTTGTTCTCGCGGCGCACGCGGATGGCAAGCTTGACCGGCGGCGCGTTCGAGGGATTTGGGCCGACGAGCTCGGTCTGCACGAGTGAATCGTCAGCAGCGCGATCCATGGAGCTGATCACTTTCAGCGTCTGGCCCTTGTAGCGATCCAAGGCACCTTCGTAGACGGCGATGCTGTAATTCGTGAACGCGTCGACGAAACCATCGAGGTCTGCGGGCGCAGCGCCGGCGGCATAGGGCCCCAACGTGAACAGCGCGATGCGCCGGCTGGCGGCGAGTCCAAGAAGGAGCGTGCGAAATTGCTCATGCCGCTCGGCATCGGACAGCGAAATATTGCTCAGGATCGCATTGGCCTTGTCGAGATTCTGCTGGATGAAGGCTTCGGTCGCGGGCGTCGCCTGCGCGCGCGGAGTGCCGAGCATCGTGTACAGCGCGGCAACGGCGCATAGTGCCGAGAAGGTCTTCCGCATGGGATTTCCCTATGGATAGAGGTGCCGAAGTTTGACACCCAGGCCGGTAAAAAAGCCCCAAAACCGCCCGCGTCGAACAGCAACATCATAAGACGTGCTTGATGTGCGGTTAAAGGACCGAATGCACTTTCCAACAGGCGCGGGTGATGTGTACGGAACCGTACACATCCGGAGGCGTTGTCTACGGACTGCCCCATGGGGGGAGTTCGGGCCCCGTCGGCGTGCGATCCGAGGGAGCCGGCCCGGGGAAGGGAACCCTAAGTTTCCCCCACGCCGCAAAGAACGTCAGGGAGCGACCATGATCCGGATCCATCGAAGAGTGGAAGAAGTCCTCCGTCAGAGCGAAGGCGCCTTCCTCTGCTGCGATTGCATCGCGGCGAAGCTCGGCGAAGATCGCAAAGTGGTGCACCGGGTGACGAGCGCGCTCAGCAATGGCGCGCGTCCGGAGATCAGCAAATATCGCGGCACATGCTCGATCTGCCGGACCGAGGCGTTGGTAACGAGAGAGAGCGCTTCGCCCATTTGGGCCTGAACGCTGCGGGTTTTCTGTTATCGGTGGCCGCAGTCGCTTCCGACAGGAACAGGTCGGTTCAATATATCGCCGGCCGTGTTTCGACCTTCCCCGCAAGCTTGTCCGACATCGCGCCGAGACTCCTGGCCAGCTCAGGGATGCTCCCATTGTGCTGCTGCAGATAGGCGGTGAAATCGGCGCGTTCGGTCATGGCGAGCGATACCCCCTCGATCTGAATGTCGGTGACGATCGGCGCGCCATTCTCGTCGCGACGCACGCGGAACGACACTCGGATCGGCGGCGCCTTCGACGGACTTACGATCTCCGTCTGCACAACCGAATCATCCGTCGAGCGATCCGACGAGCCGGTGACTTTCAATGTCTGGCCGTCATACCGTTTCAATCCCTTTTCATAGACGGCGATGCTGTAATTCGTGAACGCTTCTGTGAAAGCATCGACGTCCGCGGGCGAGGCGGCGGCAGCGTAGGGGCCCAAGGTGAACAGCGCGATGCGCCGGCTGGCAGTAAGTCCCAAAAGGAGCGAGCGAAACTGCTCGCCCCGCTCGCTGGCCGAGAGCGACGCGGTGTTGAGAATGACGTAGCCCTTGTCGAAGCTCTGTTGGATGAAGGCTTCCGTTGCAGGCGTTGCCCGCGCGGCGGGAGCGCCAAGCACCGAGCACGTCATCGCAACGGCACACAGGGCCGAGAATGTCTTCAACATGAAATTTTCCTATGGGTATCATGGGGCCGAAGCTGTGAGCGATGGTCCCGTGCAGAACGCGAAATGGGCGGGTCGAACAGCAACACCGGAACGTGGTTGGTGTGCAGTTAAAGAACGGAACGGCGCGCCGGAGGTTCCACTTTAGTTCTCAGTGCGAATCGTCGTTGATCTCGCACGGGCAGCGTCATGACCCATTGTCACGGGCGTGGAGAATCGTTTCGCGCGCCGGTAATGGATGCGTAGCGTAAGCAAGGAAGCGAGACTTGTTACCGTCCCAGACCCCGTAGGCTGTTCGCAAGCGCGCGCATGCTTTCGCGGTTCTTGGCTTGCTTCTCTGCCCAATCCCGCTCCTCCGCCTGCTTTGCTGCGAGGGCCCGGTCCGCCGCGACCTTTGCAAGCACGGCTTCGCGCCCGCGAGCGAGCGCAAGCTCCTCAGCTTTTGCACGCTCTTCGGCTTCCCTTTGCTTCGCCGCCGGCGGGAGCACAGCCATGATCTGCGGCGCCGGGGTCTGAGATATGGGGGCCTCTTGCTTCGGCGCTTCGGTTATGACGGCAACGTCCTTCGGGGCCGGCGCTGGATCGGCTGCTTGCTGCACGGGCGTAGGGGGAGCACCCGCCTGCTGCCGAGGTGCCAAAGCTGCGGCGCGATCCGCCGCGTCCTTCCGGTAGGCCTCTTCCATCGCGGCCTTGGTCTGGTCCGACGCGTCGCCGGAGTCTTTTGCTGCCGGTTTTCTGGCGATTTGCGCCTGATCCGCCGCCGGCTTGCGGGCTGGAACAACGCTGGCAACCACTTTGTTCTCGCCGACAGCCGATTGCTTCAGGGCTTTGGCAATGTCGGCCGTTTGCTTTGCTGCTGCAGCTTTGTTGGGCGCCTCACTGAGAGGCGCGGCGCGCTGAGCCGGAACAACGGATGCGGGAACAACAGATGCGAAACCGAGTCTGGGGACCACAAGCGCGTCGACGGGCGGGCGATTGGAGGCGTTGGCATTGCTGGGAATGCTGCTGAACAGCAGCGAAGGCAGACCTTCCGCAATCGCGACGGATGCCACGAGCGCGGCGGCGACACCGACCAGGCGCGGCACCCAGACGACGGATCGCGGGCGACCCACGCCGAATTTCTTCCTGACCTCGGCAATTTCCGGCATGAAGGTCGGCGGGTCCGACTCCGGCGCGGCCAAAACCGGTGCGGGTGTCGGGGCAGGAGCCGGCGCGGGAGCAGGAGTCTTGATTGGCGCTGCGATGATTGGCGCTGCGATGATCGGCGCGGCGATAATGGGCGTTGGAATGATTGGTGTCGGGATGATTGGTGTCGGGATGATTGGCGTGGCGACGATCGGCGTAGAAATTGGCATTTCGACGCGCGGCGCGGCCGGGATTGCGGCATGCTCAGATTTCGGGGTTTCACAATGAATCTGCGATGCCAACGCATCGGCGACGTGCTTCGCGCCGATCCGCGACGAGCCATCAACGGCGGCAGCGAAAAAGGCGAGGCTGGCAATGGAGCGCAGTACGCGCGGCGAGCCGCGGGATCCTTCGATCAGCACATCCAAGGCGTCGGCTTCGAAAAGGTCCGGCCGGCCCGCGCTGGTTGCCCGTTCCAGGAGGTAGTTTCGCGCATCCGACCGCGTGAGAGCTGCGAGCTCGATGATGACGGCGCGGCCGCCCGACGATGTGAACCGGCGAGCATTCGAAGGCAGGCACAGAAAGATCATCGTGGTCGTAGAATTGTTCGCACCCGCCGAAACCAAAGTGTGCAGTGTCGAATCGGCGATCGAATCCGCTTCGTCAACCAGCAGCACGTCGGCACATTGGCCGAACGCCACGTGCATCAGATCGCCGCGATCGATCTGACGAGCGCAAAGGCCCATGTCGGTGCATGCGCGCGCGATCATGTGTATCAGCAACGTTTTTCCGGAGCCGGCGCTGCCGCAGATGACAATGACCGGAGCTTCAAGGCCGATTTGCCGGATGACCTCGCCAAGCGCCGCCTGTAAAGGACGGCCAATGCGAGCGCCGTTCGCGCTGGCGGTGAACGGATTTGTTTCTAAACGAAGATGGTTGGCAGCATGCATGGCTGCTCTCGCCCCCTAACCCCGAGTAACTATGTTCTCGAAGCCTTCGCGGGATCAAGCGGGAGTTTCAGTTTTAACGATCACAAGTTGCGCGAATGCTGCCCAGGTGACGCTAAAGTAGGGGTAAAAGGCGTGCGGTAGCTTCGCAGGCCCCATCAGCGGCACATAATTTCACAGGGGATTCCGTCATTATCGCCATCCAGGCTATGTACTTGGCAAACCTTAAAATAGAAACGGGCCTCGGCGCATGAGGTCATTTGGCGGCAGAAGCGTTTACCGTTGCATTGTTGGGCCGCGACCTGCGACGAAGCGATGGAATAGTCCGCCCGATCGCGGCGCAGCGGACGGGCGGCCTGCGGAAGCTCAACCGTATAGGTCACCCCTTTGCGCGGGCCATCATGGCGCCAATTCCATGGCGGGACCCTGTTCTGCATCGACAGGGACCACAGCCCCCGGTGCGCGATCTGTGCTTGCTCTTGAATCCCGAGCAGCGATCTGTCTGTCAGATATTGGCCGTATGCCCAGGCAGAGCCTGTGCGCAGCATTTCGGCGTTCACGTCTTTGCCGGCGACATAGACGCGCCCGAGCGTGCGCCCGTATTGATCCCGGCCTGCTGTGACGACCCGCACCGCCTCTGAGGAAACCAGTGAGGAAAGCGCCTGTTTCGCGCGCTGGCCCCAGGGCTGATCACTTTCAGGCGCGTCAATTTCGGTGAGACGGACGCGGATTTGTTCTTTGGTGTCCGTCAGCAGCGTGAACGTATCGCCGTCAGCGACCGCGACGACGCGACCGGTCAATTCGGCGGCGCTTGCAACGGCGATGGTGCTTGCCAGCAGGAATAACCCCGCGGCTGTGCAAAGCCGCGCGACAAACCGTCCGATTCTGTTCATCCCATCATTCCTTCGCGAGGAACTGGGATTAGGTGCTCGGCGGCCTTAACAGGACATTAGCAGCCGCACCCAGTGCGAGAAGGACGGGCGCAGCGTGATGCGAGGCGCGTTTTCCATGAGCGGCTGCGCGCATTTGCCATGATTCTTACGAGTTGTCGGAAGATGTCGTTCAGCAAGCTGCGCGCCGTAGGTGCTGACGTCGCGGGCCGCCTAACGGGTGAAGGGTGTCGTGACAGGACCGGAGCGTGGCGCGCGGCCGGAAAAGGCGTCGACAAGAAATTTCTGCGCAAGACCGAGGCCGAAGGGATCGATGCCGTGTCCCAACCCCTTGCTCAAGTGCCATTGCACCGGGACGCCGGCAGCGCCGAGCGCGGTCGCCGACATGAAGAGCGCCGCGGACGGGATGACTTGATCCGCATCGCCATGCACCAGCAGTACGGGTGGGGGCGCGTCCAAATGGGGCAGCGTTTCGGCACCGGCGAGCATGCCGGAGAAGCCAACAATCGCAGCGGGTGCAGGGTTCCGGCGTAAGCCGACGGAAAGCGCCATCATCGTGCCTTGGCTGAATCCGACGATCGCCAGCCTGTCACCGGCCAGCCCGAGTCTGGAGAGCTCCGCATCAAGGAAGGCATTGAGCTTGGGCGCTGCGGCCTCGGTCCCGCGCAAGGTTTCCTGCGGATCGAGGCGAGAGAGCGGAAACCACTGATAGCCGGCGCCTGCCATGTCGCAGCGGTCCGGCGCGTTGGGCGAGACAAAGGCGGTGTGGGGAAGCGCCTTCTGCCAATGCGGCGCGAGGCCGATGAGGTCATTGCCGTCCGAGCCGTAGCCGTGGCAGAGCACGACGAGATGCGTGGCGGGGCCGGATTGGGGCATCAGACGCGGTCCGTCGAGCATGCTCATGCACGGCTCTTTCGTTGTAGGTTTTCGCGCCCATGATTGTCACCCGCTTCGCGCCAAGTCCAACCGGATTTCTCCACCTCGGCCACGCCTATGCGGCGTTCCGCGCCTATGAGGCGGCGCGCGCGGATGGCGGGCGCTTTTTGTTGCGCATCGAGGACATCGACAGGGTGCGCTGCCGGCCCGAATACGAACGCACAATTCTTGAAGATCTGCGCTGGCTTGGAATCGCCTGGGAAGAGCCGGTGCGCCGCCAGTCGGAGCATTTCGCCGATTACACCGCGGCGCTGACGAAACTGGACGCGGCGGGCGTGATTTATCCCTGTTTTTGCACGCGCAAAGACATCGCCGCGGAGATCGCGCGCGCCGGCATCGCGCCGTCGGCGTCCGAGTCGATGGAAGGCGTCTATCCCGGAACGTGCCGCGCATTGCCGGAAGGCACGCGGGCTCGGCGGATCGCGGACGGCGAGGCCTATGCGTTACGCCTCGACGGCGCGAAGGCGCGAGCGCGGTGCACAGGCGTGTTGCCGTTCGTCGAACACGGGCGCGGCCCGAATGGCGAGACGGGGATACAAACAGCGCGGCCCGAACTCTCCGGCGACATCGTGCTTGCGCGCAAGGAATTGCCGACGAGCTACCATCTTGCGGTGGTGGTGGACGACGCGCTGCAGGGCGTGACCTTGGTCACGCGCGGCGAGGATTTGTTTCCGGCGACGGGAATCCAGCGGCTCTTGCAGGCGCTGCTCGGGTTTGCGGTGCCCGACTATGCCCACCATCCTTTGGTGCTGGACGCCGAGGGCCGGAAGTTTTCGAAGCGGGATCGGGGGGTGACGCTGGCCGGTTTGCGGGAGGCGGGACGCACGGCGACTGAGGTGTGGGCCATGGTGGGGATGCCCTCTCCGCTTCACCCCCCTTCCGGCGCTTCGCGCCACCTTCCCCCTCAAGGGGGGAAGGTAAGGTAGGAGTTCACGCGAATGTGGGAGCGGCGCATGGCGCGCGCCATCATTCTGGCGCAAGCTTCCCACATGGGAGGCGTGACGTTTCTCGGAAATGAAGGCTCGCATGCGGCGGTCGCAAACAGCTTTAGGTCGGGCGGCTCTGGGGCT
>DATHDZ010000082.1:0-3472 GCA_035318785.1 Micropepsaceae bacterium | reverse complement strand
TCTTCCTCCCTGAATGTTACGTTCTGGCCGCCCGTTCGGGCAGAGCCTCATCGACCCAATTTCGATTCTGGCCGCGACGGCGTCGCTGTTTTTCCCCAGCATCATCATATGACCGTTGCCGTGAACACCTTCCTTGCCAAGATCGACCCAGGCGGCTTTGACGCCGGCCTGCTTCTGCCGACATTCCCCAGATGGCCGGTCCTGGGGCGCTTGCGCCATAATAGCGTTGAAAGCTGGCTGGGGGACTAGGATTCGAACCTAGATATACAGAGTCAGAGTCTGCAGTCCTACCGTTGAACGATCCCCCAGGATCGCGGGAGTTGGTAACCCGCGCCGAACGCATCTGGCGCGCATCCGGCGCGCCCGTCCCATTATCGCCTCTGTGTGATGAGGACAAGGGTGGGGCCGGACCCGGGCGGCCTTGCGGACCTTAGCCCTTTCCAACACTCTGGCCGGAAAAGCCGGGAGGGGGGACGCGTGGAAATCCTGCATGCCGCAGGCGAGGCTCTGTTCATCATCCTCGACCCTCACAGGCTGGCGTTTCTCTTCCTCGGCGTTTCCATGGGGCTATGCCTCGGCATCCTGCCCGGGATCGGCGGCGTCGCGGGGACCGCACTGCTGCTGCCCTTCACCTATGCTTTGGACGCGCCCACCGCGATGGCCCTTCTGCTGGGCCTGGGAGCGACCACCACCACGGCCGATCCGATTTCGGCGATCGTGTTGGGCGCGCCCGGCCACGCGGCATCGGCGGCGACCACGCTCGACGGCTATCCGATGACGCGGCGAGGCGAGGCGGGCCGCGCGCTGGGCGCCTCCTACATGTCCGCCATGATGGGCGGCTTGTTCGGCGCGGCGGTGATGGCCTGTCTGCTGCCCGTGGTGCGGCCCTTCATTCTGTTTGTCGGTTCCCCCGAGCTGTTGTCGCTCGCCGTGTTCGGCATTTCGATGGTGGCGGTGCTGTCGGGCAACACGCCTTTGCGCGGGCTGACTTGCGCCTGTTTCGGCATGATGCTGGCGATGATCGGCTCGGACCCGCAGACCGGCACGCTGCGCTGGACCATGGGCCAGCTTTATCTGTGGGAAGGTCTGCCGCTCGTGCCGTTGACGCTCGGCATCTACGCGTTGCCGGAGCTGTGCGATCTTCTGGTCGGGCGCACCTCGATCGTCGCCGAAAACAAACATGTCGACACACGCACCGGCCTGCTCCAGGGCATCCAGGATTGCTTCGACAATTGGTTCCTGGTCTTGCGCTGTTCGGCGCTGGGATCGTTCATGGGCATGATCCCGGGCATCGGGGCGGCCGTGATCGACTGGCTGTCCTATGGCCATGCGCTGCGCACCGAGAAGGGCGCGCAGAAGACCTTCGGCACCGGCGATGTGCGCGGCGTCATCGCGGCGGAAAGCGCCACCAATTCGCGCGAGGGCGGCGCGCTGGTCCCGACCGTGGTGTTCGGCGTGCCCTCCTCCGCCGGCATGGCGATCCTGCTCGGCGCGTTTTTGATTCACGGGCTGGTGCCCGGCCCCGACATGGTGACCAAGAATCTCTCCATCACCTATTCGATGGTGTGGAGCATCGCGATCGCCAACGTCTTGGGTTCGGGTCTATGCTTTCTGCTGTCGGGACAATTCGCCAAACTGGCCACCCTTCGTTACACGCTGATCCTGCCCTGCGTGCTGTGCCTGGTTTATATCGGCGCCTTCGAAGGCAAGCGCGAATGGGGCGATCTTTACGCGCTGTTGTTTTTCGGCTTGCTGGGCTGGGCGCTCAAGCATTTCCGCTGGCCGCGCCCGCCGCTGGTTCTGGGATTCATCCTCGGCGGCATTCTGGAACGCTATATGTTCATCTCGATCCAGCGCTATGGCTCGTCCTGGCTGACGCGTCCGCTGGTCATCCTGATGTTCTCCCTGGCCGCTATCAGCCTGTTCCGCCCGTTCATCCAGGACGTGCGCAACCATGGCGGTGTCAAAGGCATGCTGTCGGATTTCGGACCGCCGCATTTCTCCTGGCAGAATCTGTTTCCTGGATTCCTGCTCGTGCTCTTCGCTGTGATGCTGGTTCAGGCGTTGGATTGGAATCCGCTGGCCCGGATCATCCCGATCATCGTGGGAAGCGGCGCGATTCTGTTTTGCCTGCTGGCGCTCTCCAACGAGATCTTCAAGCGCGGCACGGTGAGGCTGGAAAGCCTGGACGAAAAAGCGCGGGCGCAGATCCAGGAAAAAATCCACATGGACATCAAGAGCAACATCAGCCATCTGCCGGTGAAGGTTCTGCTCACGCGCGGCGCGATCTTTTTCGGCTGGATGGTGGGGTTCCTGATTTCCATGTCGCTGATCGGCCTCATTCCCACCGTGCCGCTGTTCGTCATCGCGTTCATGCGGATCGAGGGGCGCGAACCCTGGCGCATCGTGCTGCCGATGGCCGCGATCATGTGCACGTTCATCTATTTCCTGTTCGACCAATTGCTGGCGATACCTTGGCCGCCAAGCGTGCTGGGCGATTTCGTGCCGTCGTTGAAGGGTGTCATTCCGAGCGTGTGAGTGGGGTCCTCCCTTCCGGCGATGGGCGCCACCTTCCCCCTCAAGGGGGGAACGAAAAAGTGCGCGAGACACTTCCCATTCCGTAGGGAGGAAAAGACTTGGCCTTGGCGCCAAATCCTTATGAAGTGTTACCAAAGGGGTTACGAAATGTTATTCAGAATACCGGCAAAGTCCGCTGGATAGCTGTAATTGACGGCCTCGCTTGCGTGCCGGGACAGCGGAGATAAAGAGTGAGCGTTCCCGCATGTGCGGCATAGCCGGTATTTTCGACCTTGCCGGGCCTGGGCCCGTAGACCGGCGCCTGCTCACGGCCATGACGAATGCCATTGCGCATCGCGGGCCCGACGGCGCGGGTTACCATTTGGATCCCGGCGTCGGGCTGGGACATCGGCGCCTGGCCATCATCGATGTGGCGCATGGCCAGCAGCCCATGTTCAACGAGGATGGCTCGGTTGCCATCGTCTATAACGGCGAAATCTACAATTTTCAGGAGCTCGTCCCCGAGCTGCAGCGCGCGGGCCATCGCTTCCGCACCCAATGCGATACGGAAGTCATCGTCCATGCCTGGGAACAATGGGGTGCCGATTGCGTCAAGCGCTTTCGCGGAATGTTCGCGTTCGCGCTTTATGACCGCAATCGCCACGTTCTGTTCCTGGCGCGCGACCGGCTGGGGAAGAAGCCGCTCTACTACACGCTCGCGGGCGGGCGCTATCTGCTGTTCGCGTCCGAGCTGAAAGCGTTGCTGGTCCACCCGATGGTGGAAAAGCGCCTCGATCCCGCCGCGGTGGACGATTATTTCGCCTTCGGCTATGTGCCCGACCCGACCACGATCTATCAGGGCATCTTCAAGCTTCCGCCCGCCCACCATCTGCAGGTCGCGCGCGGAAAAGCTTTGCCGCAGCCGAGCGAGTATTGGCGCCTCTCCTTCAGCGAG
>DATHDZ010000081.1:0-2070 GCA_035318785.1 Micropepsaceae bacterium | reverse complement strand
CCTCAACCTAAAGCCGTTAAATTGACGTTTTGTTGCCTAATCTTTCCCCATGGCGCTTTCTGGGCTAATCCCGCGGTCGCGCCGGCGATTCTGCAGGCGGGCAGGAATCCATGCATTCAGCCATGCCAGCAGCTCCCCTCGTTATCATTTTCGACCTCGACGGGACCCTGGTCGATACCGCGCCCGACCTGCTCGGGGCGCTGAACTGGGTCTTGGTGGCCGAAGGGCACGAACCGGTCGTCCCGAAGGATCTGCGCCATATCGTCGGGCATGGCGCGAAGGCGATGTTCGAGCATGCTCTGTTAAGGACCGGCGCGCCAGTTGGGCCCGAGCGCTTGGCCTCCCTCACGAATCGATTCCTCGCCTATTACCGCGCCAATATCGCGAAGGGCAGCCGGCCGTTCCCCGGCGTACCGGAAACCCTGGACCTTCTCGCCGCGGGCGGAGCGGGCCTGGGCGTCTGCACCAACAAGGCGCAGGATTTGACGGAGCTGCTTTTGAGCGAGCTCAAGCTCACCCGCCATTTCCCCGCCATCTTCGGCGGCGGCCGCACCCCTTACAGCAAGCCGGACCCGCGACCTGTCCTTGATGTGGTGACAGCGCTGAATGGGCGGCGCGAGCGTGCGGTGCTGGTCGGCGATTCGCAGATCGACGTGTCGGCAGCGCGCGCCGCGGGAATTCCGGTGATCGTGATGAGCTATGGCTACACGCCTGTGCCGGTGGCCGAACTCGGCGCCGATGTGGTGGTGGACAATTTCGCCGACCTGCCCGGAATTATTTCGGGTCTGGTAGGGAAAAATTATCCGGATTAGCGTCGCGTTCGCGCTTGGCGTCTTCCAGATCGAACAGAATGGAGCCGACGAAGCGCTCGGGAGCGAGCGAATCCTTGTCGCCGTTTGGCAGCACGGCGGCTTCGCTCGCGTAGATCTTGCCCTTGTTGTAGACGAGCGTGATCCTGAGGAAGTTGCCGTCCTTGGTGTTGATGACGAGCTCGCGCCCGTAATGCCGGTTCTTGCCCGGTTCGATGCCGACGGAGTCATTGCCAATGACCTTGCCGCCGAGCGAGGTCAGAAATTCCATCTCCTCGAAGAGGTTGACGGATTCGGGAATGCGATTCGAAATATCGATCACCGAGACCTTGTAGCGGATATTGTCCAGCTGGGCCGTATAGGTGATCGTCGGGATGACCCCCGCGATCGCGCCCTTATAGGTGCTTGTTCCTTTGGTCAGAGGCGCGGGGCTTTCGATCGAAAAGCTTTGGTCCGCGAAGGTATAGACGCTCCAACCCGCGGCATGCGCCGAAGAGGCAAAAACAAGAGCCGCAGCAAGGCCTAACCCGATTCGACGCATAGTCCCCTCCAGTCCGTAATCCCAGCGATACGACTTTTGCGTGTAGATGCGATATTATAGGATCGCGATGCGTCAACCAAGTCGCCAGGGGTGCGCCATGACATTCAAAGCCTTCGTTCTCGCGGGACTTGCGGTCTCACTGATCGCGTTACCGGTTTCCGCGCACCATTCCTTCGCGATGTTCGATGGCGAAAAAACCCTCACCTTGAAGGGCACGGTGAAGGAGCTGGAATGGACCAATCCGCATGCCTGGCTTTACGTCATGGTGCAGGATCAGGCGGGCAAGGCAATCGAATACTCGCTCGAAATGCAGGGCACGGGGCAAAGCGTGAAGCTGGGTTGGAAGCCCGACTCCGTCAAACCCGGCGATGTTGTCAGCGTCGACATCCATCCGCTGAAGACAGGTGGCCATGGCGGACAATTGCTCGGGGTGGTTCTCCCGAGCGGTCAGAAATTGGGCGTCACCGGCAAAGGCCCAAACCCGTTCGGGGAATAAATCCCGATGGCCTAATGTGTCATGGCCCGACTTGATCGGGCCACCCAGCCGCCGCGCGTCTGCGCGGCGAATGAAATGAGTTTTGTGCCGTCTGGATGGCCCGCCGTTGCGGGCCATGACAAGTTGAGATGCTTCAGTTCGATCCGAACGGCTCGGTCACACGCATCGCACTCTACGGGAGAAAGGAATGGCCGACGTAAAAGTATCCGAGGAGCTGGCCAAGA
>DATHDZ010000080.1:0-2281 GCA_035318785.1 Micropepsaceae bacterium | reverse complement strand
GCGTGCGGCGAGGACGAGCGGGCCGCGATGCCATTCCAACATTGGATGATCGCAACGACGAGATCGGCGAGCTTGCAGATTCGCTCTCCGCGATGACGCGCGCGCTTTACGACCGCATCGATGCCATCGAAAGCTTTGCCGCCGACGTGTCGCATGAGCTGAAGAACCCGCTCACCTCGCTGAAAAGCGCGGTAGAGATGCTGGAGCGGACCAAGGACAGCGCAAACCGCGAACATCTGGTTGAGGTGGTGCGCAACGACGTCAAGCGCATCGACCGGTTGATCACCGACATCTCCGCGGCTTCCCGGCTCGACGCCGAACTCTCGCGCGGCCATTCGGAGCCGGTGGATATCTCCAAACTGCTCGACACCATCGTCGACGTCTATAGCGGGATGGACGTACCGCGCGGCATTCGCATTCGCTTCATGGAGGACTCGGCAAAATCGGCGATCGTCCAAGGTTTGGGAGAGCGGCTTGGGCAGGTGTTCCGAAACCTGATCGACAACGCGATCTCGTTCAGCCCCAACAATGGCGGCGTCCGCGTGTCCGTCCATGTCGTCGGCGGGCATGTGCGTGCGGTGGTGGAAGATGACGGTCCGGGAATCGCCGAGAACGATCTGGAACGCGTATTCCAGCGCTTCTATACCGAGCGGCCGTCCGAACATGGCTTCGGGAAGAATTCGGGACTTGGTCTGGCCATCGCGCGCCAGATCATCGCGAGTCATGGCGGACGTATCTGGGCCGAGAACAAACACGACTCCCAAGGAAATCGCAGCGGCGCGCGTTTCATCATCGAATTGCCGCTGTCGCAAAGCGGTATGTAGGTCCTCATGGTTCGACAGGCTCACCATGAGGATACAAGGCTAAGCCTCATCCCGAGCTTGTCGAAGGATGAGGCTTCAGAATGACATCGGCCCCGCGCGTATTGGTGCACGCGACCTCCGTCGTCCTGGGCGCAGCCTGCGCGCCCTTCGGGTGTCCGGTGGAGGGGGCGGCCCTGCTTCTGGGCGAGAGCGGCGCGGGGAAATCGGATGTCGCGCTGCGGCTGATCGCCATGGGCGCACGGCTCCTCTCGGACGATCAGACCGCGCTGTTTGCCCAAGGAGACCGCCTCTTTGCCGAAGCTATTTCATCCTTACACGGACGGATGGAACTTCGAGGCGTCGGCATCCTGACGCTGGAAGCTGCGGGACCGGCCCCGGTCGTCTTGGCCGTCATGCTTAACGCGCGCGGCGACGTTCCGCGGCTCCCGGAGTCGCTGCGCTATGCGCTTCCCCGCCTGCTGGAGGCGCTGGAAGGCCCGCCTCTGCTGCATCTATCCCCATTCGAGGCCGCTACCCCGGCGAAAATTGCCGCTGCTGCCGCCGCCCTTTCCCGAGGCGCCTTTGTCGCAGGCTTGGTTTCGCCTTCTTCCGGCCCTTTTTTCTGAGCCGAACGCTGTTATCTTGCGCGCCATTCCAAACTCATACGGAACATGATCGGTATTGTCATTGTCACGCATGGTCGCTTGGCTGTCGAACTGTTGTCGGCGGTTCAGCATATCGTCGGACCCCAAACCCATGTGAAGACGGTTTGCATCGGGCCCAATGACGATATCGAAGAGCGGCGAAGCGACATCGCCGCGGCTATCAAAGCCGTGGATCTGGGAAAAGGTGTCGTGCTCGTCACCGACATGTTCGGCGGCACGCCCTGCAACCTTGCGCTGACCCATTTGAAGAAGGGCAAGATCGAGGTGCTGGCCGGCGCCAATCTTCCCAGCCTCATCAAGCTCATCAGTGTACGGATTACATTGCCTCTGGAAAAGGCGGTGTGCGAGGCCATCGAGTCGGGCCGCAAATATATGCGCGCGGGCTCGGCCGAGCTTGCCGGCGGCCCCATCCAAAAATCATGAACGGCCCAGAACCGGAGCGCGCCACCGCCATTATCGTGAACAAGCGGGGCCTTCACGCGAGGGCATCTGCCAAATTCGTGGAAACCGCCGCGCGATTTCAGGCGGAAGTCACGGTGACCAAGGGCGACGCCACGGTTTCGGGGCGCTCCATCATGGGATTGATGATGCTGGCGGCCTCGCTCGGGACCTCCATCGAACTCGCCGCCCAAGGTCCGGACGCGACCGAAGCGGTCAAGGCCCTCCTCGCGCTCATCGCCGCCAAATTTCACGAAGACGCGTGATTCGTCCCGCGCCAGTTCCATGCTAGAACTGTTTTGGAATGGAACGAACCACCCCCATTGTCATGCCCGCGGAGGCGGGCATCCAGGAGCGCCTATGAAGAAACTGGAT
>DATHDZ010000079.1:0-4993 GCA_035318785.1 Micropepsaceae bacterium | reverse complement strand
CATGAGCAGCCGCAAAACAGATCGCGATCAATCAACGCCTAACGCTACCGAGCTTCACACCGCCGCGCCTCTATGCGGCCCGCAGGGATTCGATTCATGGCTGATGTCACGAACCTACCGCAACTCGATCCCGCCACCACGGTCGTCTTACTCGAAGACGCACCCATCATGGCGTGCTCACCGCGCGTTGCGGGCAAGCTGTTCAACGTCGTCCAATGGCACATCACGCAAGCCTGCAATCGCGGCGACATCCCCAAGTACGCCGTTGGCCGGAAGGTCGTCGTATTTGTGAGCGACATCGAGGCGTGGATTAGAACGCACCAGCCCGCGCCAGCGCCAAAGCCCAAATCAAAACCGGAGACAACGCCATGAGCATTAATGATGCTGTAGATCGCCTGCTCAAATACGAAACCGCGAAGGTCTCTCTCGAAGCCGCCGCGATGCGCAAGGGTGTTGTACCCAGCGCCATTGAAGAGCTTGTCGAGGTCGATAGCTGGGCCGAGCAGTTCTTGGCGTCGGGTAAGACAGCGGAAGAATTTATCGACGCCCTCGCAAAGTCGAAACCCCACATCATGCCCGATGTGTTGTGCAGCGACGAGATCGAGCGCGGGCGCGTCGCGTTCGCAACTCTGAAAGGCCAAGGCGATTATGTCAAAGCCAATGGCCTCGAAGCCGCGACCAAAATGGCCGCCGCACTCGGCGTGAAGCTTGGCACGCTCTTGAAGACTGCCGAGCCATCGGACGGCGGGCAGCAGCAGCAGCGCCCTAATGGCCGCCCCGCCGCGCCACGTGCCGAGAGCAACCCTTTCCGTCGCGACCCCATCGACCATGCTGAGATCGCCGCCCTTATCAAGCGCCTCGGATGCGCGGGGGTTTCGCGGCTCGCTGCCAGTGCGGGAACTGACATATCGGGCCGCCCGCTTCGGCGCGCCTGAGAATCGAGACCGCTATGACCTCCACCGACACAAACGATCAGCGCGAATACGAAAGTGCTTATGACCATGGCGAGGTCGTGAAGTATTTTTCCGAAAAAAATTTCGGATTTATTTTACCAGATTTTGCCGAGCAGCATTTGTACTTCCACGCGGATCAAGTCCATTGCAGCCCGGCGCTGACTGTCGGGGAGCGCGTGACGTTCCTGACTGTCGCCTTCGAGGGTCGAAGGAAAGCGAAACGGATCAACCGGGAGCGGGCATCATGAACCCGGTGTCTATTCATCGCGCTGCCAAGATTGCGCGCCGCAGGAGCGCCGCACGCCGAAACGAGGCCATCTCAGCCGCCATCATCGCGGCCATTGTTGAAGACGAGCACGACGCGGAATCAATTGCGGAAGCGCCGAACTTCATGGCGCGGGCCGTCAGGATAATCACGAACTCGGGAGCAGGTCATGACCACAAGCGAAACGCAGATATTCGACACGCGCGGAAAAATCCGCGACGACTTTACCGATGACGAGATTGCGGAACTGTCGGCGCTGTCCGGCTTCGCTGCGCTGATCGATGCCAGTGTCGAGAACGAATTGGCAGAGAAAAACATGCGTGATGCGTCGGCGAACGTCGGCGATCACGTGCGGGCGCTCAGCGCGGCGCAAGCCGTGCTCGAAAAGTTGGTCCCGAGGGTCAGCGAATACGAAGCCGTCAGAGCGCACCTGAAAAGTTTGGGCCGCTAACGAAATAGCGGGTGAGTTGTGGAGACAAGCCCGTTAGGCCCGCGTTGAGTTTTCTTCATAGATGGTCTCGACGCGGGCCACAAAATTCCGAATTGGCGGACGGGTTCTTTTGAGCGGGGAATCCTAACTCGCCGATCATGGATGGTCGCGGTGCGCGCCCGCATCGGGGACCATCAAGGGCCGAGATGTTTGGATGATCGGCGGCAACGTCGAAATACTTCCTCCGTTTCGGCCCGCCTATTCGAGTGAGAACGACAACGGAGAATTACAATGGCTGATGCGAAATCACGTGAAGCGCAACTACGTTTGACGCTTCAAGGCTTAGACGACGCCGACCCGGCGCTATGGGATGTCGATGGCTTCCCCATCCTCGATCAAGTCAAGCGCCTCTCCGGCATCTCACGTCTGTCGCGACAAGAGCTAAACGAAATTGGCCACGTGCGGGACATGTCGCGCGTGAGTGGTGCGAAAAGCCCCAAGAGCAATGGCCATGACCCGGTGGCGGCACTCAGCGAAGCTGAGGCGGCTGAGGCGGTTGCCGACGCGCAACGCGCGCTGGATATCGCGCGCGACAATGAGCGCGCTGCGAACGTGCGCTTGCGAGCCGCACGCGCAGGAATCGGCAAAGCCATTCTCGAATTTCAGCACGGCACCAAGAAGGATGCCGCGACCGTCCATCGTGAAGGAGTGGCGCGGGAACAAGCCCGCAAGCTTGCGGTGGCGAATGGCGAGGTCAAAGAGAATGAGAATCCGGCTCCGCATTTCCAGAGCGTCATAGATGCTTCGGCATACTTTTCCAAAGGCGGCAAAGCTGGCGGAAAATATAATGCGTATCGCCGGGGTGCCAGTCCGGTCCGGCTGCCGTCGCAGCGTTGAGCATGGGCCATGCTGAAAGCCGAGACAAAATTCAAGACGAGAGCGGTGACGATGTACGCGCCCAATCGTTGCAACCTCATATCATAAGCTCGCTTCTTGATCGGGACAGCGACGCGTCAGCGCGACGACAAGCCACCGGAGCCTGTCCACCGAGCCCACCAGCCAAGCGCGTTGGCGGCGCGCAGCATCACAAGAAACGGCGGAAATAGGTCATGGCTTTTGAACGCCCAGAAATCTTTGTCGAGCTTTGTACCGCCTATGCAAATTGCGGGAACCAAAAACTTGCGGCGACAAGGTGCAATGTCTCGGAAATCACTTTCTATCGATGGCTTCGCGAATCTGCGTCGGGCGCGGCCGGGTACGAAATGGAGTACCTCGGGGAGAAGTGTCTTTTCCATCAGGCTATGAAATTGGCAGACCAGATACTAACGTATGCCGTGGCCGGAGAAGTCGCCAAGAGAAGCCTGCTAGGTTCCTATCGTACAGCGACCTATAAAGGTGTGCCTACTCCTATCATGGCCCACGATTTGCCACTCGATGACCCGCGCTATATTCCGCCGGACGTGAAGGATGACGAACTTTCTCTGCTCTATGGCGTGCACGACCGACGGGCTCGAAATCCGATCACGGGCGCGGTGGAATATTTCCAAGAGCATATCGAGCCGCCAGTTGCGTTGCAGTTGGCCTTCCTCGCTAGCAAGCTCCCGAAAATGTGGGGGTCGCATTCCAACGTAGAGGTAAACAGCCGCACTACGGGCGTCCTCATTCTAAAAGATAAACGCACCGAAGCGCCCCGTCCGGCTCCGGTGCCATTGACGACCATCGCGCCGCCGGTTGCCAAGCCCATGGCCGAGATCGCGGCCGAGCCGGAGATCGTCGAGGCGACGGCCGACGTCGAGCCGGTGCACGATGGTGGCAATGAGACCGAGCCCGCTGCCGCATCTCCGACGCGTACAATGCCGACCAAACTCACGCCCGAGCAGGCGGCCATCAAGAAGCGCCTGCTCGAATCCTCAAAATATAATCTTGCGAATGCGGCGCGGAAACCGGGCGCGACCGAGAAGACTGCCGAGCCGGTGCACGCGCCAGCGCCATCCGTGAAAGCGGTGCGACCGCCGCCGCCGCAAGCTGGCGGACGTTTTGAATCGGACGATGCACGTCGCGAGAATATTGGCACGGGCACAGTCAGGCCCGGCGGCTTCAAAGTGGCGGGGTAGCACACATGAGCGACGAAATATTCGGCGACGTCTTTTCGCAGCAACATGATCCCGCCGATGATGGCGCGGCGGCCGATGGCACTTTGCCGCCGGGAGCGGGAGGCGTCATCATTATGTACGGCGATAAACTGAACAGCGAAGAATTCGAGACGCGGTTTGGCGGACCGCGCGTCTTAGAACCTGTCGAGTTCGAAAATGCGGACGACGCCACGGTCACGCGAGGCGATCCGCTGCAACAAGAGCGCGCCGACGCCGACGCCAAGACGCGCGGTCCGATCATCGCCGCCGCGCAAGAGCTTGGCCCCGATCTCCGGCCCACCGCGACGTCGGAGCAGATCGAAGACCGCGCCGAACAATTCAAGCGAGCGATTGCGCGCCACAAGGCGCTGGCCGCCGCTGTCACTGAATAGAAAAGGCTACACGCTAGGCCGGTGCCCCGGCCGTCACTTAAACGCGCCAGCGGCACGCGCTGCGAGCCTGAGAATCGGTTAACGGGCTGTAGTTGCTCAAAGACTGGCGGCCCCGAAACAAAGTAGACAGCGGCGCGTTATTCCGCGTTGGGCGCGAAAGACTTCGTGAGATAAATGCTAGTTGGCTCGGGCCGCCAAAAAGTATAAGAATGCGGCGCGGCGCGGCGCGGTTGATGCCATAGTTCATCCCGTGGTCGCGAACTCAATTAACGGTTAATGCCATCAGCGCATTCCGTACGCGAAAATCCACAATCAATAACGAAAAACGGCCACTCCGGTTGGGGCAGCCGTCTTTTGAAATGTGCGCATCGATCTTCCCGGATCATGCGCGCGGCACCGATGGACCCGGCACAATGAATCCATACCAGCCAGAAAAAATAGGTCAAGAGGCCGCGTTGCGTGAAGCGCTTCGTCGCGACGCCGCGTATTGTCGTCGAGAAGCAGCGCTGCAAAATAAAATGCGCGCGCGCGGCCCGGTCCTGTCCACTCAGCAATTCATCACCGATCCAGCGGCGCGCCGTGACGATTGGATGTCGGTGCCTTACTCGGTTTCGGTTTCCGGGAGGCGCGGGAGATGAGAGCCATCGGCGACATCGCATACGATCTCAAAAAGGCCGAACGCCTCACCTTCGGCCGTGAGCCATGCTCGCACACAGAGCACAATCCAAACTGCCCGTGGTGCTGCTTCAAGCAATTGGCGGCCGAATACATCGCGTACCATGACCAACCTCAGGCGCAGACGGCTACCGGCGCGCACGATC
>DATHDZ010000078.1:0-12226 GCA_035318785.1 Micropepsaceae bacterium | reverse complement strand
AGGTGACGATCGCGGCCAATCGGGCCTGATCCGCCTTCTGGTCGCTCAGATCGATCAGCACGTTCAAGGCGCCTATGACCCGCCCCGATTTATCCTTCAACGGCGTGGGATAGGGCCGAAAAGGCACACGCGTGCCGTCGGGTCTCTCCGCGACCGCCTCCACGCCGCGCACCGGGTACCCCTCCTTCAGGGTCACCGCCATCGGGCACTCGTCATGGGGCAGAGGCCGGCCGTCGGGCCAGTACATGCGCCATGAGCCGCACCATAGGCTGCCGAGCGGAGGGCGATGGCCCCACATGTCCGCAGCTGCTTGATTGAAAAAGGTAATGTGCCCTTCCGCGTCGGTGGTGTAGAGAGCCACCGGCAGTGCCTCGAGCAAATCCATGCTGGCGATCATTGGTGCAATCCCTCAACCCGACCCGGCAACGCGTCACCCGCCATACGGTTCCAAACGAAATATCGGTTCGCCCGGCGTCCTGGTGTCGCCACCGGGAGGAGCCCTTGCCCCGACACAGCGCCGACGGCAAAGCCTTGGACCATAGCTGGCCGGCGGCAGCCTCACCGTCGCATACCCGACCCTGAAGGAAAATCGCTACGACAAGCCGGACGCGGTTATCGGTTGGCTTGTGGTGAGGATACGACCGGAGTCATCAGGCGCACGCCCTCGTCCAGCTTGTTTGCGTACGCGTCCAAAGCCGAAGCGGTAAGCGCCGCATAGCGATCGGCGTCATCCCATCGTTCCTCTTCAATCGCTTCGCGCACGCCTGGCAGCGTCTTGGGATCGTACCCGGTGAACCGGCCCGGCGCATAAATCAGATTTTTGTACCAGGTCCGGCCCGGCAGGCCGATCTCCGGCGCTAAGGTCTCTTCGGTTTGCCGCGTGAGCTCGAACAGGCTGGACTTGGTCTTGTCCGATTGTTTCGCACCGTTCGCGGCTAGGGCGGTATCATACTCCTTTGCGCTCTTCTTTAAGCGATCGACCGCGTTCTCCAGCGGCGCCAGATTGAAATGCGGCACGCTCTTCAGGGGCGTCGGCGCACCGCTGGTCTTGGTAGGATCATCGGCGAGACGGTACGCGCCGCCCGCCAGCATCTTCGCCTGCGCCTCCGCGGCCTCGCGCTTGGTGTCGGCGAGCTTCTTCACTTCATCGAGATAACGCGACACCGTCTCGGCGAAATCGCCATAACGCTGGGGTGGAACATCGGCGTCTGCCATGCGCAGGACCAGGCGCCCAACGGTTTTTGCCAGCGCACCTGCGTAAACAAATCCGGGATCGCCAAACCGGCTGTAATATTCATAAGTGTCATAGGCGGAATGATAGACGCCGCCGACCTGGCCTTCGCCGCCGAAACCGACATTGAGCGCAGCCAGCCCCAGATGCTGAAGGAAGCTCGAATAATCCGAGCCCGAGCCGAGCGCCTCGATGGGAAGATCACGCGCCGGGTCCAGGGCGATCTTACCGCGCTCGCGCGACTCCTCATTCGCACCTGGCGCGGTGCCGGCGACCTGTAGCCGCGCGCGCAGGCGCGTGCCGACGGAAACCCCAGTCTCCGGATCGCTCACATCGGCAGCGACGGCATTGACCAGATGCTGCAGAGAATGGCTGCCCTCGACATTGAGGAACCCGCGTCCGTTGCCGTCGGAATTGATATAGACGAGTCCTTTTTGCTTCAGCTCGTCGGCATGGGTCTCCGCCCATTCTGTCGAGCCTAGCAGCATCGGCTCTTCGGCGTCCCAGCTCAGATAGACCAGCGTGCGTTTCGGACGCCATCCTTGACTCGCGAGTGCACCGATGGCCTTGGCCTCGCCCATCATTGCGATATGTCCGCTCATCGGATCGGCGGCGCCGAACACCCATCCGTCGTGATGATTGCCGCGCAGGATCCATTGATCGGGATTTTCGCTCCCCTTCATCGTCGCAACGACATTGTAGATGGTCTTGAGGCCCCATTCGGATTTCACCGCGAGATGGGCTCGCGCCGCGCCGCCGCCGACGTGATAGGTGATGGGAAGCGAGCCGCGCCAAGCCGGTGGCACCACTCGACCGTCAAGCGCTGCGAGGAAATGTTGCGCGTCCCCGTGAGAGATGGGCAGCACCGGTATCTTCAAGATCGATGGTGCGTTGGCGACAGTTAAACGCTGGGCGTTGGCCGTCGCCCCGATTCCCGGCGTCAGCGGATCGCCTGGATAGAGCGTCATATCGGCAACGGAACCACGCTGGAAACCGTTTGCCGGACGCGCCGGTCCTTTGGGATAGGAATCTTCCGTGGAATAGCCGTCATCACGCGGATCGGAATAGATGATGCAGCCGACAGCGCCGTGCTCTTGCGCGAGCTTCGGTTTCAAGCCGCGCCAGCCGACGCCGTAACGCGCGATGACGATCTTGCCCCGGACCGAAACGCCGAGGCGCTCGAGAGTTTTATAATCGTCCTGCATGCCGTAATTCACATAGACGAGCGGCGCGGTCACATCGCCGTCGCCCTGATAGACGACATAGGCCGGCAATTCGTTCTTGGTGCGCGAGGAGGTCTCGTCGCCCGGGATCGCAGCCTCGGTCAGCGTCGCTTTGAACGGTGTTGCCCCGGCAAGCTCAAGACTTTCGCTGATCGGAGTCGGATACAACACCTCAAATGTTTCGATGCGCGCATCCCAGCCCCATGATTTGAATTGCGCCAGCACCATCTCGGCGTTCGCCTTGTTGTGCGGCGAACCGACATGGTTGGGCTCGGCGGCCATGGTCTTCATCCAACCGCCCATCTCGACCGGACTGATAGAGGCGTCGAATCGCCGCTCGAGATCGGTATTCGCCGATGCTGCTATGGGCGGCGTCTGTGCCGAGATCGAGTTCACGCCGAACAAGGTCGCGAACAAAACCGAAATGGTTGAAATAGCGCGACGCATATAGGCTCCTGCCGCCGATAACCCAGCTAGCGGTTTTATCCCGCGCGGAGGGATATGTCCAAAATCCGGGCCGCTTCGCCGTGAGATGCCGGGCCGTCGGCCTCCGGCGTTGAACGAAGTCCCCCGCGCCAACTGGATCAGGACCGAGCGATGCAGTAACCTCTCCCCATCCGGGGAACAGAAATCCGTCGGGCCGCGCAGGCTCCGGCGAGAGGAGATGTTTACATGATCCGGAAAATTCTCTCGAGCGCCGTCATGGTCATGGCAGTAGCAGCGCCTGCTTGGGCGCAAGATCAATGCGTCGCGCCCTCAGCACCGGCCATACCCAATGGCGCGAGAGCGACGCCGGCCGAGATCACCACCGCGCAGAACGACATCAAAGCCTTTGCCACGGCATCGGACAATTACCAAGCCTGCCTCGCGGCTGAGATTTCTCGCCAAAAAGAACTCGCGAAACAAAACAATGTGGAATTCGATCCCAGCATTCAGGCGGCTCTTGAGAGCAAAGCCGGCGCTCAGAGAAAGGATGTGGAACGCATCGCGTCCGCCTGGGGCGCCAGCGTGCAGTCCTTCAATGCCGCTCAACAACGAAAGGCGGCCACACCAGCTCGGGGGGCCCCACCGTCATCCATGGGTGGCGGATATGGAGGCGGTGGCAGGTATTAGCGCGCTACGCGTTTTGTTTTGCGCAGTGTTTGCGATGGTGGGTGCAACAGCGCTGGGCCAATCGCAGCCAATAAGATCACCAGAAACCGCAGCCGCCGATCCGGTCGCGACGCTGGTCGCGCGGCTCGATCTAGGGAAATACAAGACCACCATTAAGGGTCTGACTCAATTCGGTGACCGGCGGCAAGGGACGGACCGCAACCGCGAGGCCATCGATTGGATCGAAGCCCGGCTCAAAACCTATGGCTGCGCGAACACCGAGCGGCTCAAATACGAATATTTGTTGCCTGCTGCGCCACCTCGCGCGCGCTCCCTCGCTCCCGCCCCCGGTGGCGGCAGGTCGCGCGGTATTCGAGTGCCCACAGGACCGAATGACGATCCCAATGCCCAACCCGACGCAGCACTGCGCGCACGCAACGGTCAAGCGCCGACGCCAGGGCCGCGCGAAGAGGTGTATTGCACCAAGATTGGAACCACCCGTCCCTTCGAGATGTACATCGTCAGTGCCCACATGGACGGCATTGGTTTTGGCGAGGCGGCAAACGATGACGGTTCCGGTACCGCGCTGGTGATGGAATTGGCGCGGGTCTTGAGCAGTCCCGATGTCGTGACCGAAAGATCGGTCCGCTTTATCCTTTGGAACAATGAAGAGACCGGAACGCAGGGCGCAGGTGCCTATGTTCGGCAGCGCCAGGCGCTGCAGGGCAAGGAAAGCGCTCCCGGATCGGGCAAATATCCAGAGCCCAAATGGCTCGGCATGATCCAGCACGACATGATGCTTTACGATCATGGCATGCCGCGTCCAAGCGGCACATTGCCCCCGGAGCAGCGTGCCGAAGCAGATGTGAACATCGAGTTCCAAGCCAACTCGAAGTTCGCGGCGCAATCCCAAGCGCTTGCGTGGAGCCTTCAACGAGCCAATGAAAAATATGCCGCTGACTATCCCGCAACGATCGGCAGCCACATGACAAATACCGACTCGAGGGATTTTCAGGATGTCGTCGCAGCTGTGAGCCTTCGGGAAAATGAACGCGGCGCCCAAATCGGAAGCGGCTGGGATCCGCACTGGCATCAGCCGACGGACATCTACGCAAATTTCACTGACAAGGACTTCCGGCTCGGTCTTAATGCAGCGCAGACGACACTCTCGGCTGTCGCGCAGCTCGCGGGTGCGACGCTAAGAAAGCGATGAACGTTAGGCTGGAATTGTCGATGTTGAGCCGGTATGCGCGGCTATTCGAGAGACACCGCGAGTTCGCGCAACACGCCTCGCGGATCCTCTTCGATCACCGAGCCATGCGAGACGAGGATCCGCTTCAGCGACGGGAGCTCAGCCCACCGTCTCAGCTGCACGGCAAGGGCAGCCTTGTCGTTGATCATCGCCACCTTGATGGGAAAGGGTACGTGCGGCTTGTCACCGGCGAAGCCCATCATGCGTAGAAGCCATCCCCCGAAGCCCGATGTGTTTCGCATGTTGCCCACGACATCGTTGAGGACGAGCGTCATGCCGTTCGGTCCGCGGACCTCGAGCGCGGCCTCGTGCTCGCGTGTTCCAGGAACGGTGATGAGGGCGACGTCGGGATCGTTGAAGTCGGCACTCGTCGCGTCAACAGGGACGGCCCTCTCGACCTTTTCGCGCGCGCCGTGGGGGGTGATGACTTGCATCGCCGGGTAGCGGTCTTTCCATATTTTTGAGTCGAGCCGGTGATGATCGTTCGGGACGATCAGGAACGCGGGCTCGCCGAACTCCTCGAGGGCGCGCATTTCTTCTTCGTCAAGCGCTACCGCGCTGAAAATGACCAGCCGCCTGTCGCGCAACCGCACCACGGTCATCCGCCGCTTCATATCCCCCACCGGCATCGGTATGTCCCCGACCACCGTGAGGATGTCATCTTCAATTGCGGTCAATTTGCCATGCGGCAGCACTTTCCATTCCGTGAGTGGTTTGGGCATGGCGACACCTAGAGGGACATCTTGCAGGGGGATGAACGCGCCAAACCCCAATAAGGTGCGCTCTCCAGAGGCATGTCGGAGGATCGAATGCCGCCGCAACCTCAGAGCTTTCAATAGAATCGACTCAGGCGGTCCCTCGACGCCGTTCCATCGACCGCTCCGTGCGGCTGCCCGAAAATCTTAGCCGCGGCTTCCCGGGCACAGTTCGAGCGTGACATCGGGCCACCCCAAAGCCGGGGCACCGACAGCGGACATGCCCAATTTGCCGCCCTCTTGCGGGTCAAACAGCATGATCGCCTTGTCGGTCTTGGGGTCGATGAACTGCCCCTCCCGCGCGCCCGCGGTGATGAGCTGACCGGTGATCGTCATGCCGGCATTCCTGATCGTACCGGCCAGGGCTTGCTCGTCGCGGGTGGTCTTGGCGGGCCCAGCCGATTTGAAATACGCCGCTTCGCAGCTGCCGCCGGCGGTGCGCCATGCGCCAGAGGCCAAGGTTGCGACCTTTGCCGATTCGGCGGCGTTCGCTTGCGCGCCTACCGGTCCGACCTCATTCTCGGGCGCGGCGATGACGGTTCTGGTGCGTATGCGCACGCCATCCTTGTCGAGGATCTGCAACGATGCCTGGAATTGGGCCGGCGGCGGGACGTTCATCGGGGTATCCGCTTCTGAAATATAAATGCGATTGTTCGCCGCGATGATGATCTGACCCATGATGCGATGCTTATCGGGCGTCTCGACGGTCATCGCCCAGCCTCTGTGCATATCCATGTTGTTGACGGCATCATATTTCGGCGTGCCCTTGGCGAGGATCGCCTTCCTGGCTTGTTCCATGGCGTCGCCAAGTTCGTTCTTGGCATTGCTGTAGTCGACCACCGTCACCGTGTAAGTGCCGTTCGAGCGCGTGCCGGCAGCCGCAACGGCGGTGAACACACTGGCGGTGAGATTGGTGCCCTTCACCGTCTTATAGGGGGCCTCCTTCACCGCGGGCTCACCCGGAAGATTGATGGAGAAGAAATTTTCGCGGTTGACGTAGGAATCCCATGTCTGCGCGTAAGCCGCGCCGGAGAAGAACAAAGCTGCGACTGCTGGAATAAGACGAGCCAAGCGCATGGGATTGCCTCCTAGGGTCCAAAGCTGGGCGGAAATTGCCATAAATTGGTCTTTTATGCACGTGCCCTGCGCGTCGAAACCGCACACCCTGCGCACAGCGCTGGCTGCCAAGAATGTCCTGATCACCCAAGCAAATGGCTCAGGCCACTCGGTTTTCACCGTGACGAAGGTCTCGATCCGGCTGGCTTTTGCCTCTTGGCACGGCATCTTCAGCTGGGCCGTTGCCTTGGCAAAATACGGAACCATGGCTGTGCCTTCGCATTTTCTTAGAAGCGAAGTGCATGAGCGCGCGAGGCGCATGGAGGTAATTATGGCCGAAAGTCGAGAAACCTATACTGCGAAAGAGCGCGGCTTCGGCGGCAAGATGGGCAGCCGGAAAACGCGTTGGGTGGCCTTTGTCATCACCGCATCGCTGGTTGCCGTAGGGGCGATCTATTTGCTTCCACAGATTTTGTGATCGTCACGAACGGCAATTGCAGCCAACGGCCGGGTGGGACTCGAGCCGACGGAGGGTTTCCGTCGACCTCGAGCCGACGCGGCCGCGCCCGGCCGCGAACACCCTGCTTGAAGTCTCACGCGTTTCCGTAGCGCTACGCCAGCTTGTAATGCGCTGCGAGCGTGTCCAGTGCCCCTTGCAGGGCGGGGAGCGCGCCGCGGGGATGGATCCGCATCATAGCGGCCCCCTTTTCGAGCGAGACATTCTCGATCACCACCAATTCCAGAATGCGCCAGCCCACGCCCCTGCTCCCCACATGCGCGCGCGCCGCGTTGACCCTAGCGATGGCGTCGCACTTCACGTCGGGAAGGCGATTGGTCCCCGAACCCGAACCGCATTTGACGTTTTCCAGCGAAGCGTAGCCGCCGATTTGGGCCAGCTCGGAATCGTGCTGCAGCTTGCGGCCTGCGGAATGCTGGGCCACGTCAATGCGCTTATGCGCGAGTAGCCACTCGATCCGGTCAACGCGGATGTTCTCCGGCCCGAGCTCGGATTTGCGTTTGCCTTTGCCGGCGATGTCGCGCGCCTCGCGGAATTCCGGCGCGTTCCCGTCATAACCGATTTGCTTGGCCATCGTCCTTATCCCGCTTGCATGGTCTCGTATCGGCGGCAATTTCGGCAGGCGTCCCGTGCTCATATCTCCTCCACCTTCGCCGGCCAGTAGAGGTTTTCGAAAATCGCTTTCTTGAGCTTGTAGGCCTGCGTCTTGGTAGTGGGCGACTTGGCGTCCTCGATCACGATGCCAAAGCCCGGGCGCACATATTGGAAGTCCGGGGCGAAAATGACCTGCCGCCCGGCGGGATGGACATCGGACCGGATGAGGATCGGCCTGCGCTCTATGGCGAAGGCGAATTTGGGGTGAACCCTCAGGCCGTGAATCGTCCCGGCCCGCTCCAAAGCCTTCAGCTCGCAATAGCGGCGATGCTCTTTTTCGGAATCGAATGTGTGGCCGTCCGCAATCATTTTGCCGGACTTGAACTTGTTCTTCCCGGCAGCGCGATAGGAACTCATCGAACCCCCATTCGCGTTTTGAACGTCAAATCGGGAATGCGACGGGAGCCGCGGCCTGCACTTACGAAGAGCCGCCGCGGCCCCCGCCTTTCGTCTCTCGTCAGTCGTGAGGGGGCCCGCCTGACGGAGCCGAAATGCCATATGATGATGGTGCCTTTCCCCTCGCGCATCGCTACGCGGTCTCCAGCTGGGATGCGGACGATGATCCGGCGCGTAAAGGTTTGGACGTGCGCTGAGCCATGAACGCGCCCACGCGCTCGATCGTGCGCAGATTGGGACAGCGCCCCTTTCTCAGCTCGAAGACGAAATTGGGGTCTTTGAGGGCATCCCGGCCGAACAGCGAAGCTTCCATGCCGCGCTCGGCGAGGAAGGTTTCAATGTCGGCGAGAAAGGATTCAAGTAGGGTCATACCTAATATTGTAGGCATTTGCCTAAATGGTCAAGAGGAAAAAACCCACTCGCTCTGTAGGACGAACCCTATTATGTTGCGCGCATGAACGACGTGCGGGAATTGATCGAAAAGAAGCTTCGCGAGCGCGGCCTTTCTATGAAGGACGCATCCGTAAAAATCGATAAAAATGCTGCGTATATTCAGCAGTTTATCAAGAGGAAGGTACCCGAAAAACTGCCCGAGGACGTGCGGGAATCGCTCGCCCCGCTCCTGGGTCTAAACCCCGACGAGTTGCGGGAGAACGCAACGCCACAATCCTCGGTTAACCGCCCGCCGATCATAAAACTGCCGCCCGTTGATCCTACCGATAAGGTTCCCGTCATGGGCATCGGCGAGGGCGGAAAGGATGGTTGGTCGCTCTGGAACGGCGAGATCGTGGATTATGTCCAACGGCCGCCCTCGCTGGCCAATGCCCCCAACGGCTACGCCGCTTACGTCGTGGGCGCCAGCATGGAGCCCCGCTACCATCCCGGCGAATTGATCTTCATGCACCCCGGAAGGCCCGTCACGGCCGGCTGCTACGTCATGGTGCAGCTCAGAGCCAAGGCCGAAGGCGAGCCGCCGCCGGCCCTGGTAAAGCGACTGGCGAGGAAAACCGGGCTCAAATACGTGTTGGAGCAGTTCAATCCTCCCAAGACCTTCGACATCCAGATCGGCGAGGTGGTTTCCATCCACCGAATTGTGGGTAGCGGAGAATAGGCGGACCGCGTGCTGCCGGCGCCAAAGTTGGGCGGTTGCGCGGCTTCCAGACTCAAACAATCGTCAACGTGGCGGTAGGCCTAACGGCGGAAAACCGGCTCCGGTCACAAATTTGTCCTGCGTCTTAGGTTTTATCCTATTGACTGAGGCTTAGGCTTTCTCCTATCATCGCATGAGGTCAGGAGGCCGCCATGCACGAACTCATCAACGCCCGCGCCTTTGAAGATGCCGGCCCGCTTGCGGTGAGCCCCGAGGTGGCGCAAGCCGCCGCCAGCACGCGGACCGAAGCCGAAGCCCGCGCGCAGATCGCCCAAGGTGCCTTCTTCTCCATCGTAAAGACCGCGTCAGAACTTACGATGAAGGGACTACCTCCCGGCAAGACCGTCGCCCAGGCCTTGGAGCGTGCCATTGCTCGCAAGCAAGTGCTGTGGTCGCGCGACATGGACGAAGATGATCGGATTGACGAGCTGGTCGCCTATTGCACGGGCCTTTATGGCGGCGACGAGCGCGCGGGCCAACGTCTCGCAACCGCAGCGATCTGGGGAGAATGACCCTCGCCTGCTCAGGCGGGCGTTGGTTCATCGAACGCAAGGAAGCCGCAACACCGCGCGCAGCCCGCCAAGATCGGAATGCTCCAGGCGAATCTCTCCCCCGTATAATTGAGCCAGATCGCGCACGATCGGTAGTCCAAGTCCCGATCCCGGCACGCGCTCGTCCAGACGCTGGCCGATCTGGAAGACCATCTCGCGCGCTTCCAACGGCAGGCCCGGGCCGTCGTCTTCCACGCGGATGACGGCTTGAGGTGACCGTTCATCCACGGTCCCCGATATGGCAACCCGCTTCAAACTCCATTTGCAGGCATTGTCGATAAGATTTGCCAGCATCTCGTTGAGGTCCATCGGATCGCACAAGGCGATGCAATTGACCTCGATATCGACATCGATTCTCGGGTTCTTGACCGCGTAAAGGCGGTGCATGGCGCTGACGATATTGTTCACGGCGGGCAAAAGGGGTGCGCTCACGCCCGGCACGGAACGGGACGCGGCCGCGCGCGCCCGGGCAATCTGATAGTCGATTTGCCGCTGCATGCGCTGGCATTGCTGCAGGATGACTTGCGCCGATTCCGCCTGGCCACGGTTATCCAGCCGAAAGGCCTCATCCGTCATCACCGCGAGAGGCGTCTTTAGGGCGTGCGCGAGATTGCCGGCTTGAGCGCGTGCACGCACGACCATCTGGGCGTTGATGTCGATCAGGCTGTTGAGATCGTCCACCACGGGCTGCACCTCCAAAGGGAAGCTGCGTGGCAAATGCGTCGCCTTGCCCGATTTGATCATCCGCAAGGCTCGCCCAAGACGGGTCATCGGCTGCAGACCGAAGATCACTTGCAATGCGGCCGCGGCGGTCAATGCGATCGCGAGCAAGACAAGCGAAATCCCAAGCGAAATGTTGAAGGTTCGAAACACGGCGTCGATGATCCCGGAATCCACATTCACCTGAAGGCGTAATGGCTCGCTGCTGCTGTCGGGCGAGAACAGTCTTTCATAGACGATCAATGTACCCGCACCGTTAGGCACGGTGAGTTTGCGCATCTCGCCGTTGGCGAGATCATCATTGGAAATTGGTACAATGTCGGTGCTTGCCGAGGTGGATTTTATCAGCCGCATGCCCTGCCGGCTCACTTGCCAGGAATAGCCCGAGCCAATCTGGCTGAAACGCGGGTCGCTAAGCGCTCGATAGAGTTCCGGTCCCCCTTGGGCATTGACGTCTATCAGGGACGCCAATTCTTCGAGGTGTCCGCGCATTTCCGAATCGACGAGCGCGATGGCGTGCTGGCGGAAGAGCGCGGAGATGAATATGCCCGCCGCCGAAACCCCGAAGGTGATCCAGATGATCGCGCCGATAACCAGCCGCGCGCGCAGACTGCGTGGAAGCAAGACGCTCATCCCAAGCGATACCCGAGGCCGCGAAGCGTTTTGATGACATCGCGCCCAAGTTTGCGCCGCAGCCGGCCGATATAGACTTCTATCGTATTGGGGTCTCGCTCTTCCTGGAGCGGGTAGAGATGTTCGATCAGCTCGGATTGCGAAATAACGCGGCCCCGCCGATGCATGAAATAATTCAGTACACGGAATTCCTGCGCGGTCAGATCCACCGGCTTCCCGGCAACCGCGACCGTACCTGACGCCGGCGATACCTCGATGTCGTTATGAACGAGGACCGGCGATCCCTGTCCGGCGGAGCGCCGGAGGAGCGCCCTCAGCCGGGCGGCGATTTCCTGCACATGGGATGGCTTGGTGATGTAGTCGTCCGCCCCGGCGTTGAGACCCTCGACCTTTTCCGTCCAACTCCCACGGGCCGTAAGGACCAGAACGGGCATCTCGCGCCCCACCTTGCGCCACTGGCGGAGCACTTCCACCCCCTTCATATCGGGCAGGCCAAGATCCAATATGGCAGCATCGTAGTTCTCGGTACGTCCGAGATCGAAACCTGTTTGGCCATTGGCGGCATGTTCGACGACGAAGCCCTCGCCGCGCAGGCCATCGCCCAGACGTCGCGCCAGTTCAGGGTCGTCCTCGACCAAAAGGATACGGATGGTGGTGGGCCTCCCTACGCGGTAGAGAGAAAGACTCTGGAAACCATAATGCAAGCGATGCCGGCTCGCCCGCCCGCGCATACAGCCAATTGTCAGGTTCCAGTCAGCTTATTGCCAGCTTGGTGTGAAATACTCCCTCATCGCTTATTCCGAGACGGAGTCGGTCCGAGGCGGAGACAAGCCAAATAGGAGGCGCCACATGAGATTCAAAGCCCTTGGTCTCGCGGGAATCGCGATTGCCATGTATGCGATACCTGCTTTTGCACATCATTCATTCGCGATGTTCGATGCCGACAAGAAGATGACCCTGGAAGGCACCATCAAGGAATTCCAGTGGACCAACCCG
>DATHDZ010000077.1:0-18180 GCA_035318785.1 Micropepsaceae bacterium | reverse complement strand
ACTGGCGGGATGACCGATCCGCCCGGACAGCTATTCAAGATCTTCTTGCCGACTCGCCCCTATGAAACAACCGCGGCCGGCCACAGGAAGCTGGAAACCTTTATCTCCCTTGGCTGTTTCCATCCGGAAGCTTGACCACGCGCGCGGTCCAACGCTGTCATGAACGGGGAACCTGCAAAACGAGTGCTTTTCGCCCTGACGCTCCTGCTCTCGGGATGCGTTGCGGAGCGGGCGACCAGCCCGGCGCGCACCGCGACGGAACAGCTTCTCATCTCGACCGCAGCCGATCGCGCGGCGGAGAAGCTGGCCGAGCAGATTCCCGCCAATATCAGGGTGCTTCTGGATACGACGTATATCGACGCTCCTGATGGAGGGTACGCGTTGCTTGCCATCAAAGATCGATTCCTGCGCCGCGGCATCACGCTCGCCGACGACAGGGCGTCCGCGGACGCCGTCCTGGAAGTGCGAGCCGGCGCCCTTTCGACCGACGAGAAGATTACATCCCTCGGGACTCCGCAGCTCACGCTGCCCGTAATCCCGGGCGTGGCGGCCTATAACGGCTTTCCGGTGCCGGCGATAAATCTCTTCAAGAAGGCCAACACCAGAGCGATCGCCAAATTCGCCGCTACCGGCTACGACCCCAAAACCGGCAAGCTCGTCGTCGCAACCGATCCGCAATATGGTTATTCGCAAAAGACCGATTGGGTCGTGCTGCTATTCTTCTCCTGGACCGACGAAGATTTTTCGCAAGACGCTCGGCGCTGACCGGTTAGTGAGCCGCGGTGGCGCCGGCGAGATAGAAGTACCCAATTTTGTTGTTTGCGGGCGATCCGAACCACATCCGCCCCTGCGCATCCGCGAAGAACTCGCGCATGGTGTTCTCCGATTGAGGGAAGGGATATTCCGTCACATGGCCTGTCTTCGGGTCCAGATTCCCGATGACGTCCAGATGTTCCGACGAATACCAAATCGTGTGGTCCTTATCGATTCCCAGCGCGTAGGGAGTCACCTCAAGCGCCGGCCCCGGTAACGCATACTCCTTGAACATTTCTGTCTTCGGATCGAAGCGGCCAATCCCGCCCGTGCGAAATTCGGCGAACCAAACCGTCCCGTCGGAATCGATCACGATGCGCCGCGGGCGGGCATCAACCGTCGGCAGCGCCCACTTGGTCACGTGAAGCGTTTTGGCATCCACCTTTCCGATTTTTCCGTCTTTCGTATACTCGGCGAACCAAAGGTTGTCGTCCTTATCGAGCGCGAGACCATAGGCCGTGGGCACTTCAAGAATCTGGGTGAACTTTCCGACCTTCGGATCGAACATCGTGAGGGGCGTGCCGGTTGCCCAGACGCGACCCTGGCGATCAACGCGCAGCGTGTGTTTTTGACCACCGCGTGTGACGCCTTCTTTCCCGGGAAGGTAGCTGTCCTGATATTCGGTGATCGTCTTGGTGAGTGGGTCCCATCGGCCAAGCTTGTTTGCCCCTTGCTCGGTCAGCCAGACGCTGCCATCGGCTGCGGGCACGGCGGAATGAATGGCAGCGGTGCCTTGATTGGGCACGCGATATTCCTGTACCGCGCCGGTCTTAGGATCCAAGCGGCCGATTCGGTTCGCCGCACCGTAATACGGCATCCAAAAATTTCCGTCCTTGTCGGGAACCGCGCTCCACGGCATGCGATTGGGCGCCGGCACTTGATATTCGACATAGACGATCTTCATGGCGTCATCGCCGAACGAGCGCACAAGATTCTTGTATCCCGGCATGTCCGCCGGAGACGGCGGCAGGACCGAATTTTCTCCGAAAAGCAGATCGATGTAGGACGTCACATCCTCGGCGTTCTGGTCGGTAAAGGGCTGGGCGCTATCGAGGAAAAAATGCATCGCGCCGCGCATGTAATTGACGCGGTCCGTCCAGCCGTCTTTATCGCGCTTGACCGACGCCATGCGGGTCTCGAATCCGTGGCAGGCGAAACACCGCCCGGCGAGGATTTCTTTCCCCTTTAGGACAGTGTTTCCTTGCGCGTCCGGAAAGAGTTTCACGCCCTGATACTGCGAAAGGTCGTTCCACCGGACCATGTCCTTCAGCAGAGGGAACTCATAAACGGTGTTCTGATCGGCCGTGAGATTCACGCCAGAGCGCGGATCGGCGCGATAACCGACGGCCCTCACTTGCAGTTGATATTGGCCGGCCGGCAAATTCTCGATCCGATAATGCCCCTGTTTATCGGACAGCACACTGACCAAGATCTTCGTCGTGGAATTCTGCGCCTGGACAAATGCACCACGAAACGGCGCGCCATCAGGCGCTTTCACCGTTCCCGTGACAGTTGCGCCGAAAGCCAGCGAACCGGGAAGCAAGGCGAGCGTCAGAACACCCACGCATTTGGAAGCCCTTCTCATAGCTCCTCCTTGGCGCATCTATTGAGGCTGGGCGACCTAAAGAAACCTTCGCCGCTTATTTTCGAACGTACAACTTTCGAACTTCCCAGGCCAATCGCGACGAGGGAACCCGCTAGAACAGTCAGCGAACGGCCAAAAGGTTCCCGGAACGATCCGGCGAACCAAGCCTTATCCATTGAACAGGAGAACCCGATCAAACGGGAGGACTGTCATGTCAAAGACACCGAACGCCCGATTGGAAGACCGTCGAAAGGAATGCATCGCCCAAGCGCGCGAGGCCGAGAGCTTGGCGCTGAGCGCAGACCCGGATCTCAAGGAAGGGTATCTCAGCATCGCGCGGGCATGGAGGCAGTTGGCCGAAGAGATTGCGCGCGCCATCGAGGAGCGCGATCACGGTCGGCCGTCACGATAGCGGGGATTTCGTCCATCCGGAGATTTTAACCATGAAAACGGAACCGACCCCCTGGGGCCGGAGTTTACGTCGGGAATCCGACTTGGTGTGTTGCGTTGAATCAATCTGCTACCGAACGTCGCGCAGGGTGTCTGGCCAAGGCTCAGTCGGCCGAAGGTTGCCGCTCCAAAACAACCGACGAGGAAATCCGACAGGCTTACGCCAATCTGGCGAAGTCTTGGGTCCGCCTCGCGGACAGCATTCCGACCACGGACGAAGAGCAACCCCACTAACAGATTGCCGCGATCGTCGACCACCACATCACACCGTGTTGCCTCGCGCGCGGGAACGCGTGCCCTTCTTCGGCTTTAACACTCTTTTGGGGAAGGCTGGCGTAGGCCCATGCAGGGCATACCATCAGAGCCGTGGCAACGGCGCATGAAATATTTGGAACTGGCCGCCGAAGCCATACGGGCAGCGGCGCAATCGAACACGTCCGAAATGCGCAAGGCCTACCTGTCCATCGCCTATTCGTGGATGGAATTGGCGCGGGATATCGAGCCTAGGCGTGACTGATTTGCGATAGATGCATTTGCTCGGGCTTGAGCGGGGCAATTCGCCGCTACCCGCGAGACACGATTTCCCGCGCTATCCTCGCCCGTTTGGTCAATATTATACAGACGGCGAGCAGTGAATCGCCTAGCTAGGGTCGAATGGCGGTAAACGCCTTCGCACGCAAGAGTGAGGGGATGCGTGCCGAAGCGCCTTTCATAGGGCGCATTTCGCATCTAGGTTGCGGCGCTTGGGCGGCTGCGCCTGCGCGATGCGCGGCACAGGTACTGCCCACAAAATCCCTCTTCTGTAGGAACGTAAATATGCCTCATCCGGGCGATCTGAGATCCGCCGTTAAACCATACGAAAAACCTATCGTCGCGCTGAGCATTTTCCAGCTTGTGAGTTCCGTCGGCCTGTTCATCGGCGCCAGCGCGCTGATGTATTGGTCGCTCCAGCTTTCCTATCTGGTGACGCTGCTGCTTGCGATACCGACGGGCGCCTTGCTGGTGCGCGTCTTCATCATCCAGCACGATTGTGGACATGGCTCCTTCTTCGGCTCGCGGTGGGCGAACGATGCGGTGGGCTGGTTGTGCAGCGTGCTGACGCTGACGCCTTACGCGAATTGGCGACGCCAGCACGCCGGCCATCATGCGACCTGGAACAATCTCGACCGGCGATATTCGGGCAGCGACATCTATTCCAGCTGCCTGACCGTCGCCGAGTACCGGGCCATGAGTCTGCGGCGGCGCTTTTTCCACCGGCTGGTACGGCATCCGCTCATCGCCCATATCGTATTGCCGCCTCTCGTGTTCCTGATCCTCTATCGGGTGCCGTTCGACACGCCGAAAAACTGGGGCCATGAGCGCCGCGCCGTGTACGCGCATGATGTGGCGATTGTTGTACTGGTGTGCGCCCTCGGCCTGGCGGTGGGCTTCGTTCCGCTTCTGCTCGTTCAGCTTCCGGTGATACTGGTGACGTCGGTCATCGGCGTCTGGCTGTTTGCCGTGCAACACCGGTTCGACGATTCCCATTGGGCGCGGCAGGAACAATGGAGCTTCACCAGTGCGGCGCTTGCCGGCTCGTCCTATTTGAAGCTGCCGAAGATCCTGCAATGGTTCACCGGAAATATCGGCTTTCATCACGTCCATCATCTCGCGCCGCGCATCCCGAATTACCGCTTGGAGAATTGCTACCGCGAGGTCGCCGCGTTGCGCGATTCAACCAAATTGTCGTTGCGATCAGCGCTGGCTTCCATTGGCCTGGCCTTGTGGGACGAGGACCGCCAATGCTTCGTGCGGTTCAAGGATGTTTCGCGAATGGCCGCCCTTGGACGTTCTTAGTTTCGCGCCTTAGCGGAACACGTCCGCCCTTTTCCGGACTGGATTCGAAGCCCCAACACGTGACGCACGAACCATAGCATAGCTCCCCTTCCCCCCTTGAGGGGGAAGGTGCGCCGGAGGCGCGCAAAGGGGGTGAACGCGTGGCGCGATGTTTCACCCGCACCCCATCGGGGCTATGCTGCGCCGAACCCGCTCCCGGTAGCGGGCAAAGGGGAGGCTTTTTCCATGAAGCGCATGACGCGTGTTCTGCTGATGGGGTTCGTCGCCGCGATCGCCCTGCGCCAAAGCGGCGTGGATAGCTCGCTGGCCGCGCCGGCGCCGCGCATGATGCCGCGATTCGAGGTCGATCCGACCTGGCCCAAGCTGCCGGCCAAATGGGTGTGGGGCCAGGTGTCCAGCGTCTCGTTCGACGAGCAGGACAATGCCTGGATCCTGCAGCGCCCGAGCAGCGTGCGCGACGACCAGAAAGACAAGGCCGCGCCGCCGGTGCTGGAATTCGATTCGGCGGGAAACTTCATCCAGGGCTGGGGCGGACCGGGGCCGGGCTATGACTGGCCCGAGACCGAGCACGGCATCTATGCCGACCCCAAGGGGTTCGTCTGGGTCGGCGGCAACGGCAAGACCGACAATCATCTGGTCAAGTTCACCAAGGCCGGCAAGTTCGTGATGCAGATCGGCCATAAGGGCGCGAGCAAGGGCAACAAGGACACGGTGAATGTCGGCCAGGCCGCCGACACCTTCCTCTACGCCAAGACCAACGAGCTGTTCGTCGCCGACGGCTATGGCAATAGGCGCGTGATCGTGTTCGACGCGGACACCGGCGCGTTCAAGCGCATGTGGGGCGCGTTCGGCAATGTGCCGACGGACAATGAGCCGGCGCCGCCGCCCGTGCCCGAAGGCAAGCGCATCCCCGCCAAGGAGCTGACCGACCGCGGGCCCGAGCAATTCGTGCAGCCGGTGCATGCGGCGCGCGTGTCGAATGACGGGCTGGTCTATGTGTCGGACCGCGGCGGCAAGCGCGTGCAGGTGTTCACCTTGGAAGGCAAATACATCACGCAGGTGTTCATCGACCGCTATTGCGAAGCGCCCCATTGCGGCAATGGCCAGACCGTCGCCGGCACCGCGTTCTCGAACGATCCCGAGCAGCGGTTTCTGTATGTCGCCAGCCGCAGCCCGGCGCGGGTGTGGATTTTGGACCGCAAGACGCTCGAGCCGCTGGATTCCTTCGGCCGCAACGGCGTGGCGCCCGGCGAGTTCTACGTCATGCACCACATGAACGTGGATTCGAAAGGGAACCTGTACGTGACGGAAGTTCAGGACGGAAAGCGCGTGCAGAAATTCACGTTCAAGGGATTGGTGCCCGTGCCGGTGAAGCGCTGATGCTAACGCCCCTGCGCGTAAATCGCTGCGGCGCGGTGCGCTGATGATTGCTGACGACGGGACAGAGATCGAAGGAGTAGAAACGGGCGATCCTACCTCTGATGTCTCGCTCAGCCCGAACGAAAATGCCGATCCTACAGCCCTCGTTGATCGTAAGGTCCCCCAAACAATCCGCGATAAATACGAGGTCATCAGCTACCGGAACGCGGCTGTAATCCTCGCTGAAGCGAGGCAGGAGGAATTTTCCGAGATTATCGCGGCTCTAGAAGCATTTACTATCACAACCGATATGATTCGAAGGGCTGGCGGCAACGAGTCTGAAATGCCAAGGGCCTTTTCGAAGATCCTTCGCCCTCTCGGGTGGCAAGAAACAGTCATTAGCGCCGATCTAAATGTAACGCTCGCTTGGCGTGGCGAGATTGGCAAGACTAAGAAGGGCAAGCCCATCTCTGGGCCACTAACCCGCACGATCAAACGTGAAAAATATCTTGACGGCCACAAGATCGACTACGTGAAAGGCAAGGTAGCCTTTGACTTGGAATGGAATTCGAAGGACCAAACTTTCGACCGCGATTTATACGCCATGAACGCTTTCTTCCAGTCCGGCGCTATCGACGTTGGCGTACTGGTCACGCGCAGCCTTTCCCTCAATGAGGTTTTCAAGAGTATCGGCCCGGCCCTCACGAAAACGGGTGAAATCGAATTTACCAAGGAAGGTGACGAACGGCCGACGATGAGCAAGTACGGCGCTTCGACGACATGGATGGGTAAGCTCATTTACCGGCTAAACGCGGGACGGAACGGCGGCTGTCCAGTTCTGGCCATCGGAATCACGCCGCTGGCGGTTAGCGATTGGACGCCACCAAAGATCATTCAGCAGCAATAAGCATACCGCTGTTGTTCTTATAGGTCGGCCAGTCCGGACGATAATCGGCATCCGCCTGATTGCCAAAGGCTTTCCAACCGCTCCGCGCACCGCGCGCGAATAATTCAAGATAAGGTCCGGGCGAGCACTCTTCGATAATCGGGTAAAGCTCATCAGGCTTGCGGGAGTGTTCGCGTTTCCGAGTCGCTATGAAATTCACTTGGCTTCGACCAGGCGCGAGGGTACGAGCATTCTTGCCGCGCACGCCGAATAGAACCAATTCAGTTACGTTCCGAAAATAGAAGCCGACACCGCGCCCATCCGGTCCACCGTCCTTGCGGATTTTGTGCCAGACAATATTGGACTTGTACGTGAAGCCCCAAGCGGCCATCACGGCCAAACCTTCGGCCAAAAGAGCATTCGGCACCCAGAGATACAAATGCGACGTAGGGGCGGCAATACCCGCCACGGGCAGGGCCTTAATATCGTCGAGCAACAATGTGCCGTAGCGATTCAACCGCCGATGTTCGGGTGCGACCTTTCCGGTGCTGTTCTGAAAGCGCCACGGTGGATCGGCAAGAATGGTGGCAAATTGCTGACCCGATGCAAACTTCTTCAGTTCCCTGCCTGCATCAGCATTGGTGATTGCTTCGCGTCTCACCCTATTCGTCCTCAAGATGAATGGTTTTGCAGCCGATGACTTCAAGGCATTGGATTAAAAAGACCGCCGTGAAGCTACCGCGTCCGATCTTGTTGGCGATATTCCGTTCTTCACCCTTGATCCCGATTGCTCCCAGCTTTTTAGCAAGATCGGCGTAACTGAGGTTCCGGCGTTTCAATTCTGCCTTGAGAAGACCCTTCACCTTGGCCTGCCAATCCTTGGGCTTGGGTTTTCCGGCCACTTCGGGAGTCTCCCGAATCAATGCAGAAATCATCATAAATGATGTGATTCACATTGGAAACTTCTATGTTCTCTATTTGTTCTAACTATCTACTTCGACATGGCACTTGTCAACAGTTCACATCAATCACATCGAAAGTTCTGACATGAATGGGACAAGACGCTAGGCGCGCCTCATCCTTCTCAGGGTGAGGTTTTTTCCAAATCCGGGAACCAGGCGGGGAGTTCGTAGCCGATGGCGATTTCGATCGCGATGGTCTTGCGCACCGCGGGGCGGACCATCATGCGGTCGTGGTGGGCTTCAAGATTCGGGAAGGTCCCGCGCGCGGGCTTGAGCGCACCCGCCAGGCGCCAATAGAGTCGGAAGAGATGGATGTCCGCGATGGAATAGCGGCCGAGCGCCCAATCATTCTTGCCCAAACGGTGGTCGGCGATGCCGTAGACTTTCGTCGTGTGCTCGACGCCGGACTTGCGCGCCGGATGCAGCGTGGAGGCGATGAACGACATCCATGAGACCGCCTGGGCGTCGCCTTCGGCATCGCCGGGCAGAAGCTTCGCGTCGGGAAATGTTTTCGCGAGATAGAAGAGGATGCCCGCGACTTCAGTCAGCGGACGGCCGTCGACGAGAAGCGTCGGAACCTTCCCTTCCGGATTGAGCGCGAGATAGGAGGGCGCGCGCATGTCTTTTTTCGCGAAAGAGAGCGCGTGGGCTTCGAAGGCTGCGCCGACTTCGTGCAGCGCGATGTGCGTGGCGAACGAGCTGGAACCGGGCGCGAAGTAGAGTGTGAGCATGTGGTCGATGTCCCCGCTCGGCTGAACACCCCCCACCTGGTTCGCGAGCGAACCATCCTCCCCCACAAGGGGGGAGGAGAAAAGAAGGAAGTGCCCCCCACCCCTGCCCCTCCCCACGTTGGGGGAGGGGAATGGCGCTCTCACTGTACCCCCTGACGAAAAGAAGTGAGAAGACCCCCACCTGCTCGCGCGTTGCGCTCGCGCTCCTCCCCCTTTCAAGGGGAGGAGAATCCCCCGCCCCTACGCTCGGATCGGCGAAAGGTCCACTGGACCTTTCGCTAGCTCGATCCTCGACCCCACTGGGGGGAGGGGTAGATACGCGAGGATCAGGCGGCCCTCGGCCGCACGTCGTGCTCGATCTCGCGTCCGCTTTCCATCCGCGTTTTGGTCAGATCGTGCATCGCCTGAAGACCCATCCAGAATTCGGGGCTGATACCGAAAAAGCGTGCGAGCCGCAAAGCCGTGTCCGCCGTCACCGACCGCTCGCCCTTGAGAATCGCGCCGATACGGGTGGCCGGCACGCGCAATGCCATGGCAAGCGCATTCGCCGACATTCCAAGGGGGCGCAAAAACTCCTCGCTGAGCACCTCACCGGGGTGGGTGGTCACGCGATTGGGGATCGCGGCAGCTCTAGTGGGTGTCGATGATTTCGACATTGGCAGGACCCTCCTTGGTCCCTGCGCGACGCGAGATTAAGGGGTGCGGGTTTTGTCCACGACGACCGCGCCGGACTTCATCACCCAGCGCACCTTGTTCAACACCACTTGAATGTCGGCGAGCGGATCGCCGTCGACGGCGACGATGTCGGCGATATGACCGGGCGCGATCGCCCCGAGGCTCGCCTGCATCCCGAGCATTTCGGCCGGCAGGATGGTGGCCGATTGCAGCGCCTGTGCGTTGGACATGCCGAGTTTCACGAACCAGGTCAGCTCGTGCATGTTCAGGCCGAAGGCGGTGTAGACGGCATCGGAGCCGATCAGCATGCGCGCGCCGGCGCGATAGGCCTTTTGCGCCGTGACGAAATTGCGCGCGATGTAATCGCGCAAGTTCGCCTTCGCCTCGGGCGTGAAGTGGTACACGTCATCGGCGCGATCGACATAATGCTGATTGTGATTGATGGTCGGCACGTACCAGATGCGCTTGCGCACCAGCTCGGCGATGGTGACATCGTCCATGTCGGTGGCGTGTTCGAGCGTGTCGGCCCCGGCGCGGATGGCATCGCGCGCGCCGGCCGGTCCGTAGGAATGCACCGCGACCTTGCGGCTTGCCGCGTGGGCGGTGTCGATGATCGCCTTCATCTCGTCATAGGTCACGGTCTGCGTGCCCGTGACATCGTCGGCGCCGCCGGTCGAGCCATAGATTTTCACCCAGTCGGCGCCGGACTCGATGATCGCCTTGGTCAGCTTCACGGCTTCGGCGACGGAATCGGTCACGCCGGGGCGGCGATAGGCGGCGATGCGAATGCCGGCGCCCGAGACGAACATGCGCGGGCCGGGAAGCGCGCCCATGGCGATGAGATCGCGCAAGGCGAGGTCCGCGCCGTCGAACCCGGTGAGGTCGCGCACGGTGGTGACGCCCGCTTCGATCACCTTCTTCGCATTGGCCTGGGCGAGGAAGACGCGCACCGCGACATGGCGCGGCGGCTGGCGCAGCGGGTTGGTGGCCGACGCCGGGTCCCAATAGAACGTCATATGGGTGTGGGAATCGATCAGCCCCGGAATGGCTGTGTAGCGGGACAGATCGATGGTCTCGACCCCCGCCGGAATGGCGCCATTGGCGGCGACGCTTTGGATCTTGTCGTTGTCGACGATGACGACCGCGTTTGCGATTGTCGTATGGCCGTCCCACAATTTGCCGAATTTGATGGCTTTGGTGGCGGCTTGGGCATTTGCGGACAAGCCGAGGCAAAGCGCGAGGACAAAGGTTCCGAGTCGCAGCATGGCCCCTCTTGCGGCAGGAAAAGCTTGGCGTGGAATATCACCCTTGCCGGTAGGCGACAATCGCGGGGGCTCGGCGCGACGCGGACCAAAAATGGTTTCGAGCCGCAGCGCATCGAGTTTCCGGCGCCGCGCCGGCGGCGGAGCGAGCGCAAAATGGTTGCCCCATGCGGTGTGCGCCGCGCTCCCACTGGGCGCTTTCAAAAGAGATTCCGCCCCGAACAACCCTTTATCCACCATGACGGCGAAGAAGGCGTGAGCGTAACGGAACTCCGGGCGACCCTGTCCGTTTTAGGGGGGTATTCCGGGCCCTGGAACGCTCAAACGGCGCCAAAGGCCTGATGGCTGTAAATTCCATGTTGGAACGCAGTATCACTTCGAAAGGGCTAATTATGGCGAACAGACGGCAAATCCTATTGGCACTCGGGCTCGTCGCCGCGGCTGCCTTACCCATGTCGACAGTCACGTACGACACCGCGAAAGCGGCGACCGCGGAAGACCTTAACAAAGACGCGGAGCAGGCGTTGCAGACGCTCTACCGCATCAATCCCACGGCACAGGCTATTTCGAAGAGCGCGAAAGCCGTGCTGGTGTTTCCCAGTGTCGTCAAAGCGGGACTCGTGTTCGGCGGCAGCTATGGCGAAGGCGCTCTGAAAAAGGGCCCGCGGATCGTCGACTATTACAATACCGCTTCGGCGTCATGGGGCCTGCAGGCCGGCGCACAATCCTATGGCTACGCGGTGTTCCTGATGAACGACAAGGCGGTCGATTATCTCAACAAGAGTCAAGGCTGGGAAATCGGCGTCGGGCCGACGGTGGTCGTGGTCAACGAAGGCGTTGCGAAGAATCTCTCCACCTCCACGCTGAAAGACGATGCCTATGCTTTCATCTTCGACCAGAAAGGCCTGATGGCGGGCCTCGCACTCGAGGGGACGAAGATCTCCCACATCAAGCGGTAATCCGCGGATGCACCGGCCCCGTCTGCCGCGCTAGGCGGACGGGGCCTCACTTTTAAAAGGGATGGGAAACATCAGATGATGAAGACAATGACGATTGCCCTCGTCGCCGCGGCAACGATGGCCACGCAAATGGCAATTCCGACGACGACAGAGGCGCAATATTATGGCGCGCCGGGGCGCCAGGACCGCGGCCCGCCAGACCGCGGCCCGTCGGATCAATATCGCCAAGGATTCCAGGACGGCTACAAAAGCGGCTACCGCGCCGGCAATGATGCGTCAAAAAACCGGCAGCGCTACGACGACACCGATTACAGCTACGGTAACGGCTACGACAACCCTGCCCGCGGCTACTTCAACAACGGCCCCGGCCCCAACGTCAGCAATGACGACCGCGGCCGGCGCTGGCAGGCGCGCTATAACCGCGCTTACACCTATAATGACGATTCCTTTTATCAGGATTGCCGCCAGTCGGTGGACCCGGCCGGCGTCATCGCCGGTGCGTTGATCGGCGGTTTGCTCGGCAATACCGTGGCGCGCGGCGGAGCCAAGGGCGGCGCGACCGTCGCGGGCGTGATCGCCGGCGGCGCCATCGGTGCGGCGCTGACCAAGAGCATGGATTGCAGCGACCGGAGCTACGCCTACAAGACCTATTATCAGGGCTTCACATCGGGCCGGCCGAACAGCACCTATGAATGGCGCAATCCGGACAACGGCCATTACGGCAATTTCCGCGTCGCCGATTATTACAACGACCCGGACGGCTTCCGCTGCGCGAATTATACGCAGCAGATCTTCGTCAGTGGCCGCCCGCAGGCCGCCAGTGGGCGCGCTTGCCAGCAGCCGGACGGCACCTGGGCGATCGTCAGCTAGCGACGTCCGCCAATCCTAACGCGCTCCCGAGGCTTTACGCTTCGGGAGCGTTCTCTTGTGCTGAGGTCCCGGAATAGGCGTCGGCCATCTCCGCGATGTCGGCCAATTTCGCCGCGAACAGCGACCAATCCTCGGATTGCCGGATCGCGTCCAGAAGGGATTGGACCTCTTCGATCAGCATGGTGCATGGCGCGGCCCGCTGAAAATAACGATGCTGCAAGTTGATCCCGGCCATTGGCTGATAATCATCGAGCAGGGTGCGAAGGCTTGTGAATTCCGGCGCGCGATAGGCCGGCGCGGCCGCGCTGCGTTCCATGCGAGTTTGGTCCACGAGGCCGCCAAAGAGATCGAAGAAGATCTGCTCGAAGGGCGCGGCTGTGGCGCGCATGAATGAGAACAGACCATTGGCGAGTTTCAAATCTTCCGAGAATCCTCGCGGGATGAGACCAAGGCGTCTGAGGACCGAAGCGGCAAAATCGCGCTGAATGGCGGGCGTGAACTCTTGCAGAATCGCCATCAATTCCTCAGGGGCGGCGAAGACTTCCAGACATTCCGCCAGCCGCGTCAGATTCCAGAGCAGGACGCTCGGCTGCCGGCCATAGGCGTAGCGCCCGCCCTGATCGAAATAGGCCGCGGTGAATTCGGGATCGTAGGTCGGGAGGAACCGCCATGGCCCGTAATCGAAACTTTCGCCGGTGATGTTGATGTTGTCGCTGTTGAGCACGCCATGCACGAAACCGGCGGCCATCCACTGGGCACCCATCTTCGCGACGCGGCTCGACACCCCACCCAGGAATCGCAGCGCACGCTGCCGAGGCGATTCATCCCAAGCTTCCGGCATATAGAATGTGATGGAGTGATCGAGCAGAGCGCGAAGGCTCTCCGTGTCCTTGAGATTGGCAAAGCGCTGAAACGTCCCGATACGGATATGCGAGTGGCTCAGCCGCACAAGGACGGACGAACGCGTCGGCGAGGGTTCATCCCCCCGCATAAGCTGCTCGCCGGTTTCGATCAGGCTGAAGGACTTGGACGTTTCGACGCCCAGCGCCTCGAGCATTTCGGTGGCAAGCACCTCGCGCAGCCCACCGTTCAGCGTCAGGCGGCCGTCGCCCTCGCGAGACCAAGGCGTCTTTCCGCTTCCCTTGGTTCCCAGGTCCAGAAGGCGGTGGGTTTCCTTCTCCCGCATCTGCGCGAAGAGGAATCCGCGGCCGTCGCCGAGATAGGGATTGTAGACGCCGAATTGATGGCCATGGTAGCGCAGCGCCAAGGGGTGCGGGAGATTGCCGGGCAGCGCTGCAAACCGGCCGAAATGATTCAGCCATTCCTCGTCGGTGAGCGTGTCCAGGCCGATGCGCCGCGCCCATCGCTGATTGCGATAGCGCAAGCGATGGAAGGGAAAATCCGCAGCTTCGACCGGATCGAAAAATTGGTCCCCTAATGCCGCATGGGTAGGCGCAGGTTCATAGGCGGGGGATACCGGCATAGCCATGCTTTGCCACGACGGCAGCGTCGTGTCGATGCGGGGTACGTTATCTAACGCGCCTCGCCATTCGGCGCCGGCGGCTTCACTCCGAAATGGTCGGCGAACTGGCCGCCGTTGAACCCTCCCGTGCTGCTCAAAGGATCGAGCGGCAGCATGGTTGCGTTCCACGCCACGTATTTGCGCAAGAGGTCGTCATAGACATCGCGATGGCGGGCTTTGAGGTTTGCACGCTCCATCGGATCCTCGACGACGTCGAAAAGGAACGTGTTGTCGAGGATCTTGAGATATTTCCAATTACCGTCGCGCATCGCCTGCTGGGCGTTGTTTTTGTAACGCCAGAATAAGGTGCGCGGCATGGTCGGCGCGCGTTGTGCCAGGATCGGAAGCAGATTCATCCCGTCGGGTGGAAAGCCACGGTCGGGTGCGGTTCCCGCGGTAGCCAACAGAGTCGGCAGCCAGTCCATGCTGATCGCGACCTGCTCACTGACGCTGCCGGCTTGTATCCGCCCTGGCCAGCGCAGAATCGCGGGAATGCGCAAGCCGCCCTCCAGCAATTCGGTTTTCCTGCCGGTGAAAGGCCAAGTGTCGGAGAAGCGTTCGCCTCCATTGTCGCTGGTGAAAATGACGATCGTGTTTTCCGAAAGGCCGCGCGCGTCCAAGGCCTGCAATACGCGTCCGACCTGGAGGTCCATCCGCATCACCATGCGCGCATAGGTTTTTTGCGAGCCTCCGTCGTAATCCGTCAAGTTCGACAGCCGTAGCGACTCGGCCTCATCGTCGGGACCTTCCCAGGGCCAATGCGGCGCGTTGAAATGCAGACTGATCAGGAAGGGCCGGCCCGTCCCGGCGTAGCGATTGATTTCGCCCACGGCGCGGTCGCCAAGCAAGTCGGTGAGATAGCCGACCTGATGGATTTTGGCATCGCCATCCCAGAGGTCGTCGGTGTCGCTGTTCGGCGGCCCGTATTTATGCGTGAAGTAGTCCAAAGAACCGCCGCGAAATCCGTAGAAGCGATCATAGCCGCTCTTCAGCGGTCCGAAATCCGGCAGCTTGCCGAGGTGCCATTTTCCGATCAGCGTCGTGCCATAGCCGGCCGATTTGAGAAGCGACGGCAGAGTCGGATGGTCCGGTGGAAGACCGACATTGCGGGCGCTCTCGCTCGGCAGGGGTTCTTCCAAACCGATGGGCAGACGGTATTGGTAACGTCCCGTGATCAAACCGGTGCGGGTCGCCGAACACACCGCCGAGTTCGCATAAGCCTGGAGCAAACGCACACCGCCGGCCGCGATACGGTCGATGTTCGGCGTCGCGAAATCGGGCCGCCCATAACAGGACAGGTCCGCATAGCCCATATCGTCCGCCATGATGAAGACGATATTGGGGGCCGCGGCGGCCGTCGCCGCGCGCGCGCTCGTGAATGCGAGGGCACCAGCACCGGTCAGGAGCAAATCCCGCCGAGAGAATTTCGCTTGCGCGGCCATGTCTTCCCTCCCCGAGCGATGACAAAGACAATGTGCCGGAAACCCATGAAAATGTCGCCCGCTTCGTGTGAAACGTCTTGCGCTCGACGCGGGAAGGACCGTCAATCAGGTCCCGCAAGTCTAAAAGCCGCTCCGGAAACCAGAGAAATGCCGCCCGTCCTCAGTCCTGCCGAATCGCTTGGCCTTGCCGGCGCCGCCCTCGAAGCCCGGGTACGGCGTGCATCTGTTCACGTCCCCGACACTGTCTTCGCGCGTGTTGCCGAACGCTTGAGAGCCGATGCGATCGCCAACCAGATGATCTACGAGCATGAAGGCAAGATAGAGCCCATTCGTATCATGCTGCGGCCACTGCTCGCGATGCGCGACCAGCTCAATTATGTCCACCATGTTTGTCTGCAAATCACCGAAGCCCTCAAACGGTTTCCCGCACTCTACCTCGACGACCCCAGGATCAAACCCATCCTAGCGATTTCGCCCGACGAGGAGCGCTGGCTCCGAGCCGCCTGGACGAAGGACCATCAGCGTTTCAATCCGGTTTACGGCCGGCTCGATGCCGTCTGCGACTTCGCTGCGGCCGCGTGGCAGGATTCTCTGCACTTCATGGAGGCGAACCTCACTGGGGTGGGCGGTATCCACTTCGCCCCGATCGCGGAAGAGTTGGTCATGCGCGACGTTGTGCCCGCTCTTATCGCTCACGATCCTGGTCTCGCCGTTGAGCTGCTCCAGGATCAACGCGACCTCTTCGTACAGGTTTTGATGGATCACGCGAGGGCTGTTGGCCGGCCCGGCTGCAACGTCTGCTTCGTTGAACCCAAATATGTTCACGACGGACCGGACGAGCAATCTGTTCTCAGCGAATTCATTGCCGCCCGTCATGGCCTGACGGTCGCCCATGCCGATCCGCGCGAGCTGCGCGTGAAGGGAGACGAGGTCTTCTATGAGGATGTGCGCATCGACATCGCCTACCGCGACTACGAATTGCGCGAGCTTGTTAATCTCGAACGGGAATTGGGCAAGCCGCTGGACGCGATGCGTCTCCTCTTCCGGCAGAACCGGGTGGTGTCCTCGCTCGCCGGCGATTTCGACCACAAGAGCTGCTGGGAGATATTGACCGACGCGGATATTGCGGAGCAACTCTTCGGCGTCGAAGATTCCAGGCTGTTTCGCCGCCACGTGCTTTGGACCCGTATCGCCTATGACCGCCGGACGAGTTTGCCCCATGGCGAGCAGGGCGATCTGCTCGATTACGCAAGGAAGCACCGTCAAGAATTGGTGCTGAAACCAAACCGGTCCTATGGCGGTACGGGTGTGGTCCTGGGCGCGGCCATCGACGACGCCGAATGGGAACAGCTCTTACAGCAGGCCGCCTCGGTGGGGGGCGATCCTGAACAGTCCTGCGTCTTACAAACGGCGACCCGACTTCCCGTCTACGAATTTCCCGTAGCGGGCCCGGACGGCCGCATGTTTGGCGAGCCGTTCTATACCGTGATGGGATTTGCCGCGACCGATAACGGCCTCGGGATTCTCTGCCGCGTGTCGCAGAAGCAAGTCGTCAATGTTGCACAGCGTGGAGGCCTCGCCGCGGTGTTCGTGACCGACACGCCGCCGGATCTGCGTATACCGAAGCGGCCCCAGGCCAACCGCGATAGCACCGAACAAACGTTGCGCAACAGTATCAAAGATTTACGGAATCTGGATCGCGTCATAGCGCTTCTCGGCTGGGACGAGGAGACGATGCTGCCCGCTTCGGCGCGTGAGCAGCGGGGCGAACAACTCGCTCTTCTGGAGGCCAACCGTCATGCGCTCCTGGCTTCGGACCGGCTTGCCGATCTGATCGAGGACGTCGCTTCGCGAAACGGCAATTCGGAGTCATGGAGTCGCGAACTCGCGCTTCTACAGCATCTCCGGCGGAACGCATTGGCACTCCCTGAGGATCTGGTGCGCCAATTCGCGAGCGCGAAATCACAATCGCTTGGCGCGTGGGAAGCGGCCCGGGCAAGCAACGACTTTGCGCTTTTCGCAGGCCCCTTCGATCGCTTGCTTGTGCTCATGCGCGAGAGGGCGCAGGCGCTTGCCTCGGGTGGAGGTCCCTACGATGCGTTGCTCGACGAATACGAGTTTGGCATGCGCCGATCGCGCCTTGATCCCGTGCTGGACGAGGTACGCAGCCGCTTGGTGCCGCTTGTTCAGCGTGCTTCCGAAGCGACCGCGTCTTGGACGGCGCTGCCGCGTGGGCGGAGATTTTCGGAACAGGGCCAATGGGAATTGAGCCGCCGCATCCTGGCCGCCATCGGTTTTGAATTCGAACGCGGCCGGCTCGATCGTTCGACACATCCCTTCACCATGGACGCCGGCCAGAACGATATCCGTCTTACGATTCGGATCGCGGAGGATGATCCCTCGAAGGCCGTGTTGACGGTGCTGCATGAAGGTGGGCACGCGCTCTACGATCAGGGTTTTGCCTCCTCCGACCGCGACTCAATGCTGGGCGACGCGCCAAGCATGGGACTGCATGAGTCGCAGTCGCGGCTATGGGAGAACCATGTGGGTCGAAGCCTTGCGTTCTGGCGATATCTCTATCCAACTCTCGGTTCACTATTCTCCGATGCGATGGATGGATTGGATGTCGAAAGCTTTCACCGGGCCGTCAATCTGGTTCGTCCCGGTATGATCAGAGTGGACGCCGATGAGATGTCATATCATCTGCACATCCTGCTCCGATACGAGCTCGAGATTGCGCTTCTGTCAGGCGACCTCGCGGTTCCGGATCTGCGTGCAGCATGGAATGAGCGCAGCGCGGCGTTGATCGGGACAAAATCCAACTCGGA
>DATHDZ010000076.1:0-8676 GCA_035318785.1 Micropepsaceae bacterium | reverse complement strand
GCCCGCCTTCGCCCTGCGGGCTCCGGCGCGGCAGCCTTCCTCGCTTCGCGAGCGAAGGCTGGTGGGCGGTGACGGATTCGAACCGCCGACACCTTCGGTGTAAACGAAGTGCTCTACCAGCTGAGCTAACCGCCCGGTCCCGCGCGACAGCATAGCGCAATCCGCAGCCATTGCGGCCGCGGGTCAAGCCCGCCGATTGCTGGGGATTATCCGTTCAACGCGTCCTTCAGCGGTTTGCCCGCACGGAAGCGCGCCGCCTTGGATGCTTTGATGATGATTTCTTCGCCGGTCTGGGGATTGCGTCCTTTGCCCCCGGCTCGTGACGAAACCACGAACACGCCGAAGCCGGTGACGCGAACCTCTTCCCCGCTTTTAAGGGAGTCAGTGATCAATTCGAACACGCCGTCGGCAGCCTTTTGCGCGTCCATCTTGGAAAGTCCGGTCCGCTCGGCCAGTTTTTGGACAAGATCGTTTTTGTTCACGGGCGTTCTCCTCTGGCGGGACTCTCCCGCATATTCAAGATTAAGGCCGGTTTTTAGGCGTCGTCAAAGCTTGTGCCACGAAAAAATACCCTCGCGGGAAGAAATCCCGCGAGGGTATGGACGATTCTGGGTGAAGAATGACCCTAATGGGTGACCACGGCGTCCTCGGCACCATCTTCTGCCCGCCGGGCGGCCGGGGGGTCTTCCGGCTCCTCCCAGACGACGGGAATGGGCGCCCGGATGAGGGCGATCTTCAGCACCTCCTCCATATTGGCCACCGGGACGATCTCAAGTCCCTTCTTCACATTGTCCGGTATGTCCGCGAGATCCTTCTCATTTTCGGACGGGATGATAACCGTCTTGAGGCCGGTCCGGAGGGCAGCCAGCAATTTCTCCTTGAGGCCGCCAATGGGCAAGACCCGACCGCGTAGGGTGATCTCGCCGGTCATCGCGACGTCGCGTCTCACCGGGATTCCGGTCAGAACCGAGATGATGGAGGTTGCCATGGCAACACCCGCCGACGGTCCGTCCTTCGGGGTTGCCCCTTCCGGAACGTGGACATGGATGTCCTTACGATCGAACAAGGGCGGCTTGATGCCGAAGGTGATCGCCCGCGAGCGCGCATATGAGCGTGCGGCGTCGATCGATTCCTTCATCACGTCGCCTAGTTTGCCGGTCGCTTGGAAGCGTCCCTTTCCGGGCACCATGACGGACTCGATGGTCAGCGTCTCGCCTCCCACTTCCGTCCATGCAAGCCCGGTCACCACGCCAACCTGATCCTCGCCTTCCATCTCGCCATAGCGGAACTTCCTGACGCCGCCATATTCGCCGAGATTTTCCGCAGTGACCTCGATCGTGGTCGCTTTGCCGGAGACAATCGCCTTCACCGCCTTGCGCGCGAGATTTGCCAATTCGCGTTCAAGATTACGAACGCCCGCTTCGCGCGTGTAATAGCGGATCAGATCGCGCAGCGCCGTATCGGTGATCGACCACTCATGGTCTTTCAGGCCGTGCGACTTGATCTGCTTGGGCAGCAGATGACGCTTGGCGATCTCCACCTTTTCATCCTCGGTGTAACCGGGGATGCGGATGATCTCCATGCGGTCCATCAGAGGCTGCGGCATGCGCAGCGTGTTGGCCGTCGTTATGAACATCACGTCCGACAGGTCGAAATCGACCTCAAGGTAGTGATCGTTGAAAGCGTGGTTCTGCTCCGGGTCCAGCACTTCCAAAAGCGCCGCCGAAGGATCGCCGCGCCAATCCGCGCCGAGCTTGTCGATCTCGTCCAAAAGGAAAAGCGGGTTCGCCGACTTCGCCTTTTTCATCGACTGTACGATCTTGCCGGGCATCGAGCCGATATAGGTGCGCCGGTGACCGCGGATTTCCGCTTCGTCACGCACGCCGCCCAGCGACATGCGCACGAACTCACGGCCGGTCGCACGCGCGATCGACTTGCCAAGCGAGGTCTTGCCCACGCCCGGAGGTCCGACCAAGCAAAGGATGGGGCCTTTCATCTTTCCGGCGCGACTCTGCACGGCGAGATATTCAAGGATACGTTCCTTCACCTTATCCAGGCCGTAATGGTCTTCGTGCAGGACTTTCTCGGCGAGGCCGATGTCCTTCTTGATCTTGGATTTCTTGCCCCAAGGGAGCGAGAGCATCCAATCCAGATAGTTGCGCACGACAGTCGCTTCGGCAGACATCGGGCTCATGGAGCGCAGCTTCTTGACCTCGGCCTGCGCTTTTTCGCGGGCTTCCTTCGAAAGCTTGGTCTTCTTGATGCGCTCTTCCAGCTCGGCCAACTCGTCGCGGCCTTCTTCGCCTTCGCCAAGCTCCTTCTGGATCGCCTTCAGCTGCTCGTTCAAATAATATTCGCGCTGCGTCTTCTCCATCTGGCGCTTCACGCGGCTGCGGATCTTGCGCTCAACCTGCAGCACGCCGATCTCGCCCTCGATGAGAGCGAGCACGCGCTCCAGCCGTTCGACCGTGTTCAACGTCTCCAGCAATTGCTGGCGGTCGGGAATCTTTACGGTCAGGTGCGAGGCGACCGTGTCGGCAAGTTTCGCCGCATCTTCGATCTGCGCAACAGAGGCGAGGGTTTCGGCCGGGACCTTTTTGTTGAGCTTGATGTAGCCCTCGAAATTGGTCTTCACCGAGCGCACCAGCGCCTCGATCTCCTGTGCGTTGCCGGGCTCTTCGGCGATCGGCTCGATCATCGCTTGAAAGAAATCGGTTCGCGGCGAAAACGTCTTGACCCGCGCACGTGTCTTACCCTCGACCAGAACCCGCACGGTCTGATCGGGAAGCTTCAGAAGCTGGAGAACGGTCGCAAGCGTGCCGACACGGTAGAGGCCGTCGGGAGACGGGTCATCCTCGCCTGCATTCTTCTGCGTCAGCAGAAGGATCTGCTTCTCTTCGGTCATCACCTCTTCCAGCGCGCGGACGGATTTCTCTCGTCCGACGAAGAGAGGAACGATCATGTGCGGAAAAACCACGATATCCCGCAGCGGCAGAACGGCCGCCAAATGGCCTTCGGCTGCGGGAGGTTCGGTGGGTTGTTCGGGAATCACATTCGACTCAGGCATTGCGTGCTCCTTGCCCGGGACATTAGCACGCAAGCCTTAAACTTTTGCCTGTGGCATCATGATCGGGCGGGTTTCCATGCCCCGAAATGGGCGCATGAAGATTAGCGGCGCCCCTCCTAGGCCGCCGCTTAAACAATAAAGTGGGCCCCGGTACGGGCAGATTCAAGGCTTATCCTCGGTAACCACAATAAACCCGGGGATTACTCCGGGCTGCATAAGCTCTGCCTTGGCGATACGCGGTTGTTGCGCATTCGCGCCTTGGTTAAGCTTCCGTTGCGGCGATTGCGATCAGCAGCAAGTGAAGCGAGTCGCCGCCTATACGCGATCTGAAACGATTCGTCCCGGGGGCACGTCATGATCAACCGCCGCACATTCGCCGCGCTCGTCGCCGGCAGCATCGCCGCCTCTCGAAAAGCCTTCGGTCAAACGGTGAAGGGAAAGACGGTGTTTTACGCCAGCGTGGGGCCGGAGCTCGCGCTTTACGACCTCGATCTCGAGGGAGCCTCGCTCACCAAACGAAATTCCGTGAGGCTGCCGGCCGACGTGCAATATGCCTGGCCGCATCCTTCGAAGCGGTTTTTCTATGTTGCATCGAGCAATGGCCAACCGGGCGGCGGCCCGATCAATCAGGGCGACAAGCATTACGCCAGCGCGTTTCGCGTCGATCCTGGATCGGGCGCGCTAACCGCGCATGGTCCATCACTGACGTTGCAGTCGCGACCCATCCATCTCAGCGTCGACGGCACCGGCGAATATGCGTTCATTGCCTATAATGATCCCAGCAATGTCACAGTTCATCGAATCAACCGCGACGGCACACTGGGGGAATTGGTCAATCAACCGGTGAAACCGGACGTCGGCATCTACGCGCATCAAATCCGCACGACCCCATCCAACCGCACCGCAATCTTGGTCACACGCGGCAACAACGCCGCCGGAGGAAAGCCGGAGGATCCCGGCGCCTTGAAGGTCTTTGGCTTCAAGGACGGCGTGCTGTCGAAGCTTGCTTCGATCGCACCGGGAAATGGTCTGGGATTCGGGCCTCGCCATCTCGACTTTCATCCGACCGGGCCGTTTGTCTTCGTTTCGCTCGAGCGGCAGAACAGGCTGTATGTCTACGGGCTCCGGCCCGACGACACGCTCAGCCGCGATCCGCTGTTCCTGAAGGAATCGCTTGCCGATCCCAGAAACGTCCATGCCGGTCAGGGTGCCGGCACGATCCACGTGCACCCGAACGGCCGCTTCGTCTATCAGGCCAATCGCAACGCGAACACCGTCGATTTCGAGGGCAAGAAGGTCTTCGCGGGCGGCGAGAACAACATGGCGGTTTACGCCATCAATGAGAAAACCGGCGAGCCGACGCTGATCCAGAACATCGACGGCCGCGGCATCCAGCTCCGCACATTCGCGATCGACCCTACCGGGCGCATGCTGGTGGCTGCGAGCATCATGCCGTTGCTGATTCGTGATGGAAACAACGTCACCACGCTCAGTGCGGGTCTGACGGTCTATCGCGTCGGCGCCGACGGGAAGCTCAGTTTCGCGCGCAAATATGACGTCGACACCGGCAAGGCGACGCAGTTCTGGAGCGGGATGGTGACGCTGGCCTGAGCGCGCCTTACGACGCGGTCTGCTCGCGGGGCTGAGCCTTGTCGCTGTAGGTGTAGAGCGGGCGGGCCCTGCCCTCCACCACATCGGGCGTGATCACGACTTCCTGAACGCCGTTGAGGCTCGGCAGCTCGAACATCGTTTCGAGCAGGATTCCTTCGAGAATCGAACGCAAGCCGCGCGCGCCGGTCTTGCGACCAATGGCCCGCCGGGAGATCGCGTTCAGAGCATCTTCATGGAAGCGGAGCTTCACGCCTTCCATCTCGAACATGCGCTGATACTGTTTGGCGAGCGCGTTCTTGGGACGCGTCAGGATTTCGATCAGCGCGCGCTCGTCCAGATCTTCCAGCGTCGCGAGAATCGGCAAACGTCCGATGAACTCGGGGATCAAGCCGAATTTCAGCAAATCTTCCGGCTCGACTTCGCGCAAGACCTGGCCTGTGCTGCGCTCGTCTGCCGAACGCACATTGGCGCCGAACCCCATCGAGGTGCCCTGGGTGCGGGAAGAAATGATCTTGTCGAGGCCGGCAAAAGCGCCGCCGCAAATGAACAGGATGTTGGTCGTGTCGACCTGCAGGAATTCCTGCTGCGGATGCTTGCGGCCGCCCTGAGGAGGCACGCTTGCGATGGTACCTTCCATGATCTTCAGCAGCGCCTGCTGCACACCCTCGCCCGAAACGTCGCGGGTGATCGAGGGATTGTCGGATTTGCGGCTGATCTTGTCAACTTCATCGATATAGACGATGCCGCGCTGCGCCCGCTCGACATTGTAGTCGGCGTTCTGAAGCAGCTTCAGGATGATGTTCTCGACGTCCTCGCCGACGTAACCCGCTTCGGTCAGGGTCGTGGCATCGGCCATGGTGAAAGGCACATCGAGGATGCGGGCGAGCGTCTGGGCGAGCAGCGTCTTGCCGCAGCCTGTGGGACCCACCAGCAGAATGTTCGACTTCGCGAGCTCCACCTCGCCCGATTTTCCGGCGTGGTTGATGCGCTTGTAGTGGTTGTGGACCGCGACCGCCAAGACCTTCTTCGCGTGGCTCTGGCCGACCACATAATCGTCCAGCACCTTGAAGATTTCGGATGGAGAAGGGACGCCTTCGCGCGACTTCAGGAACGAGGTCTTATTTTCCTCGCGGATGATCTCCATGCACAATTCGACGCATTCATCACAGATGAACACCGTCGGGCCCGCAATCAGCTTACGGACCTCGTGCTGGCTCTTTCCGCAGAAGGAGCAATAGAGGGTGTTCTTGGATTCAGATCCACCCGACTTGCTCATCCGAACTCCTTCCAAACTGCCTTGGGCCTGACCACCCTTGGCTCGCAAAAACCGCGCCAAGTCTCGGCGCGGGGAACCAGTCTCGAATCTCTATACGACCACGATAGGAGGACTGCGATCAAGAATTGTTTAAGGCGAGGCATAGTTCCCAGAAAATACCGGCTTTTTCCGGGGCAAAATCCGGCTCCGCGGCCCGTTTAACGCTTTTCGGGTCCGTCGGCGCCCGGTCGCCGCGAGTACACGTCGTCCAGAATGCCGAAGGTCTTTGCTTCTTCCGCCGTCATATAAGTGTCCCGATCTAGGGCTTTTTCAACCGCCTCGACGCTCTGTCCGGTGTGCTTGGCATAGATCTCATTCAGGCGGCGCTTAAGCTTGACGATCTCCTGGGCGTGCCGGGCGATCTCGCTCGCCTGCCCCCGGTACGAGGCGGAAGGCTGGTGCACGAGGATACGGGAATTGGGCAGGCTGTAGCGCTGCCCTTTGGCGCCCGCGCAGAGCAGCAGCGAGGCCGCGGACGCCGCCTGACCGACGCACAGCGTGTGCACGGCCGGGCGGATGTACTGCATGGTGTCGTAGATCGCCAGGCCCGAGGTCACCAAACCGCCCGGCGAGTTGATATACATCGCAATCTCTTTTTTGGGGTTTTCGGCCTCCAAAAAGAGAAGTTGTGCCGTAATAAGACTGGCGACATTGTCTTCAATCGGGCCGGTGACGAAGATGATGCGCTCCTTCAGGAGACGCGAATAGATGTCGTAGGCCCGTTCGCCGCGGGCGGTCTGTTCGACCACCATCGGCACGAGCGTGTTCATATGGACGTCGCTCAGATCTCTCATCATTTCCATTCTGACCCGATTCTCTCGGGGCGTGGCGAGACATTTACGTAGTGTCCGGGGCTGGCCATTTCATCCCCGGCCATTTAGCCGGGCCTATTCTTCCTTCTTTTTCTTGGCTTTCGGTTTATTTCCGCCTCTGGGCTTCGCTTCGCCTTGCTCCTCGTCGCCTTCTTCGGCCTTCGCTTTGACCTTGGCTTTGGCCTTTTTTGCCGGCTTGGCTTCGTCGGCCGCCTCGCCCGCCGCGGGCTTTGCCTCCGATCCCTTCAATCTTTCCTCCGCCTCGTCGGGGTCGAGGAAGAGAATCTCGCGGGCGACCTTCTTGTCCTCGACCTGGATCAACTCGGCCAAGAAATCGACGACTTTGTCCTCGAAGAGCGGCACGCGGAGCTCCGCCATGGCCTGGGGATTGCCGGTGTAAAATTGAATCACTTCTTTTTCCTGGCCGGGGTACTGACGAGCGCGGGCGGCCAGCGCCCTGTTCACCTCATCCTGATTGATGGTGATGGCGTTCTGTTCGCCGATCTTGGCCAGAACGAGACCCAGGCGAACGCGCCGTTCGGCGATTCCGCGATATTCGGCCTTCATCTCGTCTTCCGTCTTGCCTTCGTCTTCCGGCGTGGCGCCTTCGCGTTTGAGCTCGGCTTCAACCTGGGCCCAGATCGCGTCGAACTCCGCTTGCACCATTCCCCCGGGCAAATCGAAGTCATGCGCGGAATCCAGCGCATCGAGAATGCGGCGCTTCAGATGGGTGCGGCTGACGCGCGCATATTCGCCCTTAAGTTGTTCGCCGACGCGCTCCTTGAGCTGGGCGAGCGAGTCCAGCCCGACTTTCTTCGCCAGCTCGTCATCGATGGGGACTTCGTTCGCAGCTTTAACCGCCTTCACTTTGACGTCGAACTGCGCGTCCTTACCGGCGAGGTTTGCCGCACCGTAGTTATCGGGAAACTTCACATTGACGGTGCGCGCGTCCCCCGCTTTTGCTCCAGTCAACTGATCCTCGAAGCCGGGAATGAAAGCGCCGCTTCCAAGCGTCAGATCGAAATCTTCGGCCTTTCCGCCCTCGAACGCTTCGCCATCGATCCTGCCTTCGAAGTCGATCGTGATGGCATCACCTTGCTCGGCGGTCGCGCCTTCGCCTTTGTCGCTATAGGATTTCTGCGAATCGGCCAGCCGCTTCACCGCTTCGTCGATCGACTCGTCGGACACATCGGCGACGAGCCGCTGCGCCTTCAAATCGCTGAGATTCGTCAGCGCAAAGTCGGGCATCAGATCCACCTTCATGGTGAATTCGAGGTCCGCCTTGCCCGCGATCACGTTGTCCAGAGGATTGACGAAATCCACCCGGGGCGTCGTCGCCGGTTTGATCTCCTTGTCCTTCAGAAGCTGCTCGCTGGATTCGTTGATCGTCTCGTTGACGATCTCGCCCATGAGGGATTTGCCGTAAGTCTTCTTCAGGAACGAGACCGGCGCCTTGCCCGGCCTGAATCCCTTCAGATGAATCTTCGGCTGCATCTCTGCCAGCTTGCCGGTGAGCTTCGCATCGAGATCGGTGGCGCCCACCACGACGGTAAATTCGCGGTGCAGGGGTTCGGAGATGGTTTCGGTAATCTGCATGGCAACGGTCCTACCTTCTCAAATCATCTTTCGGCTCGCCGAGCCGAAGTGCGGGCCCGGCCCGTCTTCGCGCCTTAGGCGCTCCGTCGCGGCAGCCATGCTCCGCTCCGCGGGCGCAGGCTGGTGCGGGCGGAGGGACTTGAACCCCCACGATTTTCACCACTGGAACCTAAATCCAGCGCGTCTACCAGTTCCGCCACGCCCGCTTGCGGGCTCGCGCTTGTTAGATACCCAGCAAGACGCGGAAAGAGGCGCCCCTATATCACAGCGTTTCC